>RQCD01000057.1 GCA_008668455.1 Clostridia bacterium | reverse complement strand
GGTGTATGTCATTTTGAGGTTGGCGACGAAGTGAGTGAAATCTTCCGGGAAACCTTTGGAGAGGAAGTTTTGGAACGGCATGAAAAATGGCATGTAAATCTGCCGCTTTCGGTGCAAAAGACGCTTCTTTCTGCCGGGATTCCGGCGAAGAATATCACAATGGCAGAGAAATGCACCTATTGCCTCAGCGACTTCTTGTTTTCCCATCGGAAAACCAATGGAAACAGAGGAAATTTGGGCGCATTTTTAGCGCTGAAATAAAGGATGATGTATTTTGAAACAGAGAATCATAGCATTTTTCCTGCTGCTCATACTTGCAGGATGCAGTCTGCCGGGACAAAATCAGAAGGACGCGCCCTTAGAGGAGGGCGAGCTGATCATTCATGAAAGCACGGCACAGGTGCGCTTCGCGGTGGATGCGGCAGATTCTATGATCCCAACCGTCACCTCCTCCCGTGCAATGGCAGAGGTGATGGAGCTGGTGTATGAACCGCTGTTTTCCTTTGATGAAAAGCTCAATGCCGTTCCGGTTTTAGCGGAGGGATGGAGTATGACGGATAACGGACGTCAGTATTATGTCAGCCTGAAGAAGGGCGTTTCCTGGAATGACGGAACAGCGTTTAATGCCAATGACGTGATCTACACCATAAATATGATCAAGGTCGGAAACGGTCTTTATAAGAGCGCAGTGGAGAATATCAAAGAGGCAGACGTGGTCAGTCGCAGCAAAATTTTAATTACGCTCAATCATCCGGAGGCAAATTTTGTCGGACAGCTGGGATTTCCGGTTGTCAAGCGCAACACACCCACCGAACCGAACCCGGAGGAAATTCCAGTCGGTACAGGACCTTATCGGTATGCTGAGAAAAAAAGCGGAAACCGGTTTTCGCTTGAGGCAAATCCGGACTGGCACGGCGGAGAGGCGAGCGAAAAAGAGATTTTAGTGAGCATTGCCAAGGATTCTGCGGCGGCGGTATCGGCATTTTTAGCAAGTGAGTCGGATTTGATTACAAGCAGTCTTTTGGATTTAAAAAGCCAGTCTCCGCGCGGCTCGGTTACCCGGCGCGATTATCTGTCTGAAAAGCTGACTTTTCTGGGAATGAATCATGAAAACGAGCTTTTAAGGCTGCCGGAACTGCGGAAAACAATTGCTTATCTGATCGATAAAAAATCCTTGGTGGAAAAAGAAGTGTACGGTCTGGGCGAGGCGGCGGATCTGCCGGTTTTGCCAGGAGTCTGGTTTCATGATGAGGATACAGTGGAGGTAGAAATTGACGACAGCCTGTTAGGTCAGCTTCTGTATGATCAGGGCTGGTATCAGAAGGACGGGTATTTTTATAAAGATTTCGGAAATTATGAGGAGCAGCTCTGCTTTTCTCTCCTGGTGAACAAGGACAACCCGGAAAAAATGAATCTTGCAAAGCAGATTGCGATGGATTTAAACGCTGCCGGAATTAACACCAAGCTCCGCGCGGTGGGGTATGAGCAGTATCTGGGATTGGTTCGGGAAAAGCAGTTTGATCTGTTTATCGGAGAAAATGAAATGCCCTGGAGTATGGATCCGTCCCGACTGGTACATTCGGCAGAAAATTATTTCGGTTATCAGAGTGAAGCAATGGACGAAATTTTATCCCGGCTGAAAAAAACCGCCGGCGCAGAGGAATATATGGCGGTTTACGGAGAGGTTTGCAGTCTGTTTTTAGAGGATATGAGGTTTGTTACACTGTTTTTCATGAAAGAAGAGCTTTTTTACGACGCGTCCTTATCCGCAGTCGGCGCACCGAATTTTTACCGGGTGTATAACCAGCCGGAAAACTGGTATTTTTCTGAAAAGTATAACTTAGCAAAAGAGAAAAAAGAGGGGGAGAAGCCGGATGGAGCTATTGGGGTATCTGGAGCAGAATCTGAAAACGTTCAGTAAACGTCAGCGTCAGCTTGCCGGTTATATCCTGGAGCATGATGAAAAGGCGGCGTATTTAACGGCGGCACAGCTTGCCGAGGAGGCAGGGGTCAGCGAATCGACCGTGGTGCGGTTTGCAGCGGAATTAGGCTATGAGGGCTATCAGCAAATGCAGAAAAGCTTGCAGGAGCGCGTTCGGACAAAGCTGAATTCGCTCCAGAGAATGGAGCTTGCAACCAAGAAAATCGGCGAAACGGACGTTCTTTCAAATGTTTTAAAGGCAGACGCAAACCGTATTTATAAAACGCTTGACATGATCGACCGCGCGCAGTTTGACGGCGCGGTAGGAAGTCTTTGCAAAGCGGAGCATATCTATATCACAGGCGTTCGCAGCTCGGCGGCATTGGCAAGCTTTGTCGGCTTTTACTTTAACCTGCTGTTTGATAATGTGCGTCTTATCAATACCACCGGCGCAGACGATATTTTTGAACAGCTTCTGCGCGTGGGAGAGCGCGACGCAGTTTTGGGGATGAGCTTTCCGCGCTATTCCAAAAGTACTATCCGCGCTTTGGAATATGCGAAAAAAAGCGGTGCGTCCATTATCGGAATTACAGATAGTCCGCAGTCACCGATTGTTCCGCTGTCAGACTTTTGTCTGATTGCAAGCAGTGAGATGGACTCCTTTGTAGATTCCTTAGTCGCTCCCTTAAGCGTGGTGAATGCGTTGATTGTTTCAATCAGTATGCAACGGAAACAGGAGACAAAGGAGAATTTTCGCATTTTAGAATCCATTTGGGAAGAATACGAGGTATACGAAAAGAAATGAAGGTAGCAGTAATCGGCGGCGGCGCAGCCGGACTGATGGCATGCGGCAAGGCTGCAGAGCATGCGGATCAGGTCTTTTTAATTGAACCGAACCGCGTTTTGGGAAGAAAGGTCCGGATCACGGGAAAGGGGCGCTGCAATGTGACAAATTCCGCAGAAATTGAAGATATTTTAGAGCATATTCCAAGAAATCCGAAGTTTTTATATAGCGCGCTCTATGGCTTTACCAATCAGGACGTGATCCGCTTTTTTGAAGAACGCGGAGTTCCTTTAAAAGAGGAGCGCGGAGGAAGAATTTTTCCGCAGTCGGATCAGGCAAGGGATATTGCAGAGGCATTAGCGAAATATGCGCTTGCTCCGAACGTGATCTGGAAAAAATGCCGTGCCGAATCAATTTTGATTGCGAATGGCGTAGTGCAAGGGGTAAAAACCGACCGGGGCGACATTTTCGCTGACCGGGTGATTTTAGCCGCCGGCGGTGCGTCCTATCCCTTAACCGGTTCAGATGGGAGCGGATACCGGATGGCAGAGCGTGCCGGGCATACCATTGTTCCGATCCGTCCCTCGCTTGTACCGATCCGAACACCGGATAAATGGGTTTCGGACGTGATGGGACTTCCTTTAAAGAATGTGGAGCTTCGTCTGTACGATCGAAAAAACCGAATGATCTATTCCGATTTCGGAGAAATGCTTTTTACGCATTTCGGAATCAGCGGACCGATTGTGCTGTCCGCGTCTGCACATTGCACCGACGGAGGATATCGGGTGGAAATTGATTTAAAGCCGGCGCTTTCCGAAAAGCAGCTGGATCAGCGGATTTGCAGAGATTTTGAAATATTCCGGCGAAAACATTTTGTCAATGCCTTAGATGAGCTATTACCAAAGGCGCTGATCCCGGTTATGATTGAATTATCCGGCATTGAACCGCATAAGGAGGTCAGCATGATCACACGCGAGGAACGGCTGCGGTTCGGTTCTCTTTTAAAGGCAGCGCCGCTGGAAATTACAGGTCTTGGCAGCATGGAGGAGGCAATTGTGACAGCAGGCGGTGTGAAAGTAAGTGAAATTGATCCGTCCACTATGCAGTCAAAGGTCGTGAGAGGCTTATTTTTCGCCGGAGAGGTCATTGACGTGGATGCTTATACCGGTGGCTTCAATTTGCAAATTGCGTTTTCTACGGGCATATTAGCCGGCAATAATGTATAGGAGGAAAATCATATGATTGGAAGTAAGGAAGCGGCGACAGCAGCAATCCGTATGGCAACGACGGCAAGCCGGGAGGAGGAAAAAGCCGTTCGGGAGTATTATCAGAAAATGAATATCAAAACGGCGGCGATTGATTACGGCGGAGAATTTTCCGGCGCGATTCCGAAAATTGTGGAGCGTGCCGTAGTGGCGGCACAGCGCGAGGGTTTGATTGATGATTCGCATGCGCAGGAGGGTGCGGTTGCCGGTGCGGCGCACGAGGCGGTATCACAGGTATTCACAAAGGCATTAGGCTTAAATTTGGGCGGAAAGATCAGCATTTCCTGCACGGAAAACCATGTTGCAGTATGTGTCTTTTTTGCGGTAGGCTTGTTGAATTTAAACGATATTGTGATTGGATTGGGGCATAGAGCGATTTAGATTTTAGGAGGAAAAAACATGGTTCGGGCAATTCGCGGAGCAACGACTGTTCTGCATAATGAAAGAGAAGAAATTTTAGAGGCAACCAAGGAAATGCTGGAGGTAATTTTTAAAAGGAATCATCTTGTTAAGGAAGATCTGATTTCTATGATCTTCACGCTGACACCGGATTTAGACGCTGTTTTCCCGGCAGTGGCAGCACGGCAGATGGGAATTACAAACGTTCCCTTAATGTGTATGCAGGAAGTTCCTGTGCCGGGGGCGCTGCCAATGTGTGTCCGGGTGATGATCGAAACCAACAGTGAAAAAAGCTTAGACGAAATTGAGCATGCTTATCTGAGAGGAGCAGTCCGTTTGCGACCGGATTTGGTGAAGCATATTTCGGTTGCAGTAGACGGGCCTGCCGGAGCAGGAAAGAGCAGCGTTTCCAAAGAAGTTGCAAAGAAAATGGGATACTTGTATATCGACACCGGGGCAATGTACCGTGCGGCGGCGCTTTATGCGATTCAAAACGGGATTCCGATTGAGCGAAGCACTCTGATTCCGCATCTGGATGAAATCGATATCCAGCTGAATACAGAGGCAGAGCGTCAGCAGGTGCTTTTAAACGGTGAGGATGTGACAGAAAAAATCCGCACGCCGGAGGTAAGCATGGGTGCGTCTGCTATCGCAGTAATTCCGGAGGTGCGGTTAAAGCTTGTAGAATTGCAGCGGAAAATGGCAGCAAAAAGCTCTGTCATCATGGATGGCAGAGATGTTGGAACGTATGTCCTGCCGGATGCCGATTTAAAAATCTATCTGACGGCATCGGTGGAGGAGCGTGCAAAAAGACGGTTTTTAGAAATGCAGGAAAAGGGAGAAAAAGCAGAGCTTGAATCCATCTGTGAGGACATCCGGAAACGGGATGAAAACGATATGAACCGGGAGTTCGCACCGCTGAAACAGGCAGAGGACGCCATTCTGGTGGACAGCTCGGACATGGGCTTTTCAGAGGTTGTGGAAGAAATCATGAAACAAATAGAGGAAGTGTAATCATGGGGTATAAAATTATCGTTTTTTTAATCAACTGCTTTATGCGTCTAATTTTCCGGATTTCAGTGGAGGGAAAGGAAAACGTTCCAATGGAGGGCAGTGCGATTATTGCCGTCAATCACCGGAGCAACTGGGATCCTGTTTTAATTGGCATGAGCTGCCCGCGAAAGCTTAGGTACATGGCAAAGGCAGAGCTGTTTAAGCCAAAGCTGGTCGGAGCGCTCCTGAAAAGTCTGGGCGCATTCCCGATCCATCGCGGCACGGGGGATGTGGGGGCGATCAAAGGCGCATTAACGATCCTTCGCTCCGAGCATCCTATGCTGATTTTTCCGGAGGGAAAGCGCGTCCGGGACGGAAAGGAAGTACAGGCAAGGCCGGGCGCTGTGATGCTTGCGATCAAGACCAAAACACCAATTGTTCCGGTGTGCATTTCCGGCGGCTATCGTTTCCGGAGTAAAATCGTGATTCACTACGGAGAACCCGTGGAGTATTCTGCATACTATGGTGAAAAGGTGGTTGTGGAAACACTGCAAATTTTAAGCAATGACTTGATGAAAACAATCAGATCCTACAGGATGTAGATTGGACGCATTAAAAAAGCATAATACAGGTGTCAAAAACTGAATGCTTCTTCTATGGAGTCAAGCGTGCAGTGGACGAGGTTTACCGGCTCTCTGGCTAGCATGAAAAAATCGCAACCCTCGGACCGCTCATTCATAATGAGCAGGTTGTGAACGATTTAAAAAGCCGCGGTGTGGCAGTATATGAGCGCGTGGAGGATGTGCCGGAGGGAACAAAGCTGGTGATCCGGACGCACGGTGTTTCCGAGGAGGTTATGCACCAAATTCAGGAGAGAGGGCTTTCCTATGCGGATCTGACCTGCCCGTTTGTGGAAAAAATCCACAGGATTGTACATGAGTATGATCAGAAGGGATATCAGATTGTTATTGTGGGAGATAAAAACCATCCGGAGGTTTTGGGGATCAATGGATGGTGTCGGGAGCGGGCAGTCATTTTATGCGACCCGGAGTCGGAAATTCCGGAAAAACTGCAAAATTCGCTTGTATGTATTGTAGCACAAACGACAATAAATAAAAAAATCTTTGTACAAATAGTACAAAATCTCAAAAACCCTTGCAAATCCCCTATAGTTTTTGATACAATATGTAATGCGACCAAATGTCGTCAGACCGAAGCGAGGGAGCTTTCGGAGAAATCGGACGTTATGATCGTGATCGGCGGCAGGGAAAGCTCCAACTCCAAAAAGCTTTTTGAGATTGCAAGAGAGAACTGCCCTGAAGCTTATTTCATAGAAACATTAGAGGAGCTTCCTCTTAATGTGTATAAAAATAAAAAGATAGGTATTACGGCTGGCGCATCCACGCCGGGGCGTATTATCGAGGAGGTTTTTACAACGATGAACGAAAAAATCAAGAACGAGGAAAATTTTGCTGAGCTTTTTGAGCAGTATGAAAGCAAAACACTGAATAACGGCGACATTGTTGACGGAACTGTTGTAGAGGTTCGCAATAACGAGGTTATTGTCGACTTAGGCGGTTTCAAATACAATGGTCAGCTGGCAGCAGAGCAGCTGACAGATGACCCTTATGCAAAGCCGACAGACCTCGTAAAACCCGGCGACAAAATCCGCGTTTATGTTGTCGGCGTCAATGATGCAGAGGGAAAGGTTGTCCTTTCCAAGAAAAAGGTCGAGATGATGGAAAGCTGGAATAAAATTAAGGAAGCATACGAAAACGGTGTGATCCTTTCCGGCAAAATTATTAAGGCTGTTCGCGGCGGTGTGATCGCTCTGGCAGATTCCTGTCAGGTATTCATCCCTGCAAA
This sequence comes from Clostridia bacterium, assembly GCA_008668455.1. Classification (GTDB taxonomy): domain Bacteria; phylum Bacillota; class Clostridia; order UBA1381; family UBA1381; genus RQCD01. Next base: position 1,831 of record RQCD01000057.1, on the reverse strand, counting down.
GCAGGTATCATTGAGATACGTTCAGGACTTGGAGAGCCTGCTCAATACAGAAATCCGTTTCAAGGTGATTGAAATGGATGAAAGAAGAAAGCGCGTTGTCGGTTCTGCACGCGTTGTTTTAGAGGCTGAAAAGAAAGAGCTTGAGGACAAGTTCTGGGCAGCTGCTGAGGTTGGCAAGGAATATACAGGTACTGTAAAATCCTTAACTTCCTTTGGCGCATTTGTTGACATCGGAGGGGTAGACGGTTTGGTTCATATTTCTGAACTGAGCTGGAACAAGATTAAGCATCCGTCCGAAGTGGTAAAGGAAGGCGACGTTCTTACCGTTTATATCAAGGATATGAACCAGGAAACCAAGAAGATTTCCTTAGGCTATAAAAAAGCAGAGGACGATCCGTGGGTAATTGCTAAGACAAAGTATCAGATTGGCGATACCGTTGAGTGTAAGGTGGTAAGAATTATGCCTTACGGTGCATTTGCGGAGATCATCCCAAATGTAGATGGTTTAATCCATATTTCTCAGATTGCTGATAAGAGAATCGAAAAAACAGAGGATGCCTTAAAGGTTGGCGATGTTGTAACTGCCAAAATCACAGACGCAGATTGGGATGCAAAGAAGATCAGCCTGAGTATCCGCGCTCTGATTGCTCCGCCGGCTGAGGAAAAGGTTGAAGAAGCGGTTGAAGAGGTTCCGGAGGATACCGAGGATACCTTGGTAGATATTGCGCAGTATATTGCAGATGAGCAGGAAGCAGAAGCGCAGGCATCTGAAGAAGAATAATTCGATAATGAAATCTTTCAGAATAGGAGGGTAACCAAATGACAACAGTTTTTACAATTCTGCACATTATTGTAACAGTTGCATTAATTTGCGTTGTTCTGCTGCAAGAGGGTAAAGATCCGGGTATGCGCGGAATTTCCGGCGCAGCTCCCGATACAGGGGATTCCTTCTTCCGGAAAAACACCGGAAGAACCAAGGAAGCTATGTTTGCAAAAATGACAGCTGCTTTAGCAATCTTGTTTTTGATCACAACCATGGTTTTGGTGTTAATTCAATAGCTCTAAAAACTCCGCTTTTGCGGAGTTTTTTTGAAAAACAGTTGAAAAACAGTAAAAATAGAGATATAATAACAGTAACAAATATTTTCTGGAGGAGTTAAATTCTCCACTGGCGGTAATCTGCAAAAGCAGCGAGTCCGAGAGCCCATCAAGGCTGAGCAGGTGCGATTCCTGAACCAACGGTATAGTCCGGATGAAGAAATAACATACAGTCTCGCCCTATGCTTTGTGCATAGGCTTTTTCTTTTTGGAAAAGCCAGAAAAACAAGGAGGCTAAAAAAATGAACACAAAAAAAATCACAACTCTATCCCTGATGGCGGCAATTTCAGTTTTGCTGGTACTATTGATCCGCTTTCCAATCTTCCCGGCAGCGCCTTTTTTAGAATATGATCCGGCAGATATTCCAATTCTGATCACGGCGTTTGCATTCGGACCGGCAGAGGGATTGCTGATTTGTGCTGTGGTCAGCCTGGTGCAGGGAATCACCGTCAGCGCTTCAAGCGGTGTGATCGGGATCGTGATGCATATTTTATCTACCGGAGCATTTGTACTGGTGGCGGGAAACATGTATCGGAGAGAGAAAACAAGAAAGGGTGCGCTTTTGTCTTTGGTGGCAGGCAGTCTTGTGATGGCAGGGATTATGTGCATTTTAAACCTGATTCTGACCCCAATTTTTATGAACACAGACTTCTCTGTGGTGAAGATGATGATTCTGCCGACCATTCTTCCCTTTAATCTTTTAAATGCAGGGCTTAATTAAGCAGTGACATT
>RQCD01000177.1 GCA_008668455.1 Clostridia bacterium | reverse complement strand
GTCAAGGGTTTTTTTAAAACTTTTTAAAAAATTTTCGAGCTTCCCTTGCCGCACTCTCATCAGGCGACTTATATATCATACTACATTTTTCCCCGTTTGTCAACACTTTTTTTAAATTTTTTTCAATTTTTTTATTACAGACAAAAAAAGAACCGAAAAATCGCATGAATGCTTATTTTCTCAGTTCTTTTACAAAATACATTTTAAATTCTTCTTGCAAGCTTTTCTGTATATTCTGCACGGAATTCCGAAAAACGGTCCTCCTCAATTGCGTCGCGGATCTTTTTTACCAGCTCATTGTAAAAATACAGATTATGAATCACAGACAAGCGCATCGCAAGCATTTCCTTTGCCTTAAACAGATGACGGATATAAGCCCGCGAATAATACCGGCACGCTTCACAGCCGCAACGCGGATCAATCGGATCTAAATCCCGTTCATATTTCTGATTCATCAGATTCATCGTTCCATTCCATGTAAAGATAAATCCATGACGCGCATTCCGCGAGGGCATAACACAGTCGAAAAAGTCGATTCCGCGTGCAACACTTTCTATGATATTAGACGGTGTGCCGACTCCCATTAAATATCGCGGCTTATTTTCCGGCGCATGCGGCAGAACCATATCTAATATATGATACATTTCCTCATGCGTTTCTCCCACAGCCAATCCGCCGATTGCATAGCCAGGAAGATCCAGCTTGGCAATTTCCTTCATGTGCCAGACACGAAGTTCATCCACAATCCCCCCCTGATTAATTCCAAAAAGCATTTGCTGCTTATTAATGGTTGAATCCTGTCGGTTCAAACGATTCATTTCTGCTTTACAGCGTTCCAACCACCGATAGGTACGTTCGCAAGAACGCCTGACATATTCATAGGGCGCAGGATTTTTGACACACTCGTCAAATGCCATTGCAATCGTGGATGCAAGATTAGACTGAATTTGCATACTTTGCTCCGGCCCCATAAAAATTTTCTGTCCGTCAATATGAGACTGAAAACATACTCCCTCCTCTGTAATTTTCCGGAGAGATGCCAGAGAAAAGACCTGAAAGCCACCACTGTCAGTCAAAATCGGGCGATCCCAATTCATAAACTTATGCAGCCCGCCCAGATCATGAATCAGCTGATCTCCCGGACGGACATGCAGATGATATGTGTTCGAAAGCTCAATCTGACAGCCTAGCTCCTTTAAATCCTGTGTGGAGACAGCGCCCTTGATTGCTGCAATTGTTCCGACATTCTGAAAGACCGGCGTTTGAATCGTTCCGTGTACGGTTTGAAATTCACCCCGGCGGGCAAGACCGTTTGTGTGCAATACCTTAAACATAATAACTCCCTTTCAATCTACAAAAAAACCGCTGAAGATTCAGCGGTTTCCGATTGGCTGCGGAATCAGGATTTGAACCCGAACAGAGTGAGTCAGAGTCACTAGTGCTACCCTTACACTATTCCGCAATATTGGTAAATGGATGGTGCGAGGGACGAGACTTGAACTCGCAAGGTATGAACCACACGCCCCTCAAACGTGCGCGTCTGCCGATTCCGCCACCCTCGCATAACGACAAGTAAGATTATAGCACAGCACATGAGATCTGTCAAGAGTTTTTTTAAAATTTTTTTATTTTTTTATTTCGAGTTAATTCCTAAAGTAAGTTCTCGGTTAATTTCTCATAGAGATTTTACAATGAGAAAAAAATTTCTTTTACTTCTGATTATCTTAAAACCTATTGACATAAAGCGCTTTTGGGAGTATAATAAATATATCAGATGTTTATAAAACTGACAAAAAACACTCTCCTTTGCGATATTTTTTGCAGCTATATAATATCAAGTCAGAGTGTTTGTCTATACATAACGCAAACATTGAGACTGCAATAGGAATTATACCGCATTCATAAGGCTGTATAGGCTTGATAGCTATTGTGCTTTGCAGTGGTCATACTTTTTTTGCAGAAGAATATTTTACACCAGATATTTGAAGAGATTAAAAATTAATGTAGGGGGAACGACATGAAAAATCTCAGAAACAGACACTTGCTGGTTTTGGACATCCTGCTATGCGTAATCGCTTATGTGGTGACATTTGCGCTGATATTTCCGTTATCAGCAATCAGCGGACGTTTTATGTCAGGAATACAGATTATTCTTTTGACAGCAGTTATTTATACGGTTATTTCCGGTCTTTTTGGAATCTACCGGGTGGACTGGGTGTATGCCGGGGCGAGTGAGTATCTGCGGCTGATTACCGGGATGGTGATTTCTACAGCAGTAAGTCTTTCTGTCAGTATTCTGTCCGGTTCAGAAGCGCTGTTTCCAAAATTAAATCTTGCCGCTAATGCGGTCATTATGGTGATGCTTTGCGGTCTGCGCTTTGCTGTCCGGATGTTTTCCAGAGTTTCGTCGATCAATGGCAAGAAGAAAGGAAAAAGAACGCTCATTATCGGCGCTGGTCGGCTGGCAGTCATGCTTTTGCGGGATATTGCAGATAATGATCGCCTGAATTATGATGTGGTTGGATTAATTGATGATGATCCAAACCGGCAAAAAGCACGAATCTATAATACAAATGTCATCGGCACCAGAACTGATATTATACAAATTTGCAAGGAAAAGGATGTAGAGCAAATCATTTTTGCAATTCACACCATCACGCCTGAAAACCGAAGTAATATTTTGGAAATATGCAGTCAAACCGGCATAAAAGTAAAAATGATTCCAGGTGTTGAAGCAGCCCTTTCAGGAAAATTGCAGCTTGGGAAAATGCGTGAAATTGAGATCGAGGATCTTTTAGAGCGCGCGCCGGTACAGTTAGACAACAATCTGATAGAGGGTCAGCTTTTTGGAAAAACCGTAATGGTAACCGGAGGCGGCGGATCGATCGGATCGGAGCTTTGCCGGCAGATTTTAAAATTCCGTCCGGAGCGGCTGGTGGTTTTGGATATTTACGAAAACACCACCTATGAGCTGCAATTAGAACTAATGGAAAAGTATCCGGATCAGAAGCTGGATGTTTTGATTGCGTCTGTCCGCGATCAGGCGCGGTTAGACGCAATTTTCGAGAAATATCGCCCGGACCTGGTATTCCATGCCGCAGCACATAAGCATGTTCCGCTGATGGAATACTCCCCTTGTGAAGCAATTAAAAATAATATTTTCGGTACATACAACACTGCAAAAGCTGCAATGAAATATGGTGTCAGGAAATTTGTACTGATCTCCACGGATAAGGCGGTCAATCCGACCAATGTGATGGGCGCGAGCAAGAGAATGTGCGAAATGATTATCCAGACCATGCAGAATTGCAGTAAAACTGAATTTGCAGCAGTTCGTTTTGGAAATGTGCTGGGTTCGCACGGATCGGTAATTCCGCGCTTTAAAAAACAGATTGCAGAGGGCGGTCCGGTGACAGTGACACATCCGGAAATTACGCGCTTTTTCATGACCATTCCGGAGGCGGCACAGTTAGTTTTGCAAGCGGCAGCATATGCGCGCGGCGGTGAAATATTCGTTTTAGATATGGGAAGTCCGGTGAAAATTTATGATCTGGCACAGAAAATGATCCGTCTTTCGGGTCTGAAACCAAATGAGGATATTGAGATCAAGTTTACAGGACTGCGGCCGGGAGAAAAGCTTTACGAGGAGCTTCTGATGAATGAAGAAGGGCTGAAGAAAACAGCACACAGCAAAATCTTCGTCGGAAGTCCGATTGACATTACGCCGGATATTCTGAACGAAAAACTGCAAAAGCTGCAAAGCGCTGTTCCGCAGGATGAAGCAACGATCAAGAGAATCATCTCCGAAGTTGTTCATACCTACCACTGCCCGGTTGCTGCAATGGACTAAAATAAAACGGCAGTTGGCGCTATGTAAAAAACAAGCTGAGCTGCGATAGGAAGCTGAATTCTATCGCAGTTTTTTAGTGTTTAGCTGAGCAGGGATATAGTTCAAAGAGTTTGAAAGATCAAACGAACATTGTGAAAATGATCTTTAAATATGCAGTAATCCATGAATACATTGAACAGAACCCGGCACAGTACATATTCTTATTCGAGCCGAAAGTCACGCTGTCCGGTGTCAGCGGTAAATTCCTGTCCGACCATTCTGCAATCAGTTCGGGATGTACTGCCCATATCAAAACCTCCACTTCCTCTGTGCTTAGAGTATATGAAGTTTTAGCTTTATCTTGTAGTTTGCGAATATCCGTATAAATAGAAAAAGCCCTTTGAGAAAAGGATTTCTCCTCTCTCAAAGGGCAAGTTGGCAAACTAGAATTTATTTGGAAGATTTTATTATCCATTCATCAAGAAATTTCATTTGTTCATCCGTATGAAACCAATGCTCTCCATTTTTCATAATAGAAAGTGTTGAATTAGTCCTCTGTACAAATTCAAATAT
>RQCD01000019.1 GCA_008668455.1 Clostridia bacterium | reverse complement strand
AGGGAGGTACATAAATTATTTATCACGCTGGATGTGACCGAGGAAACGCTTAAGCAGGCGATTGCACATGGTGCGGATTGTATTTTTTCCCATCACCCTGTCATTCTGAAGCCGCAAAAAAGTATCACAACCGATACGGTGTCCGGAAGAATTTTAATGTCCGCAATTCAAAACAATATAGCTCTCTATGCGGCACACACCAATTTAGACATTGCACCGGACGGAGTCAATGAACGGCTTGCAAGGCTATTTCATCTGAAAAATCCGACATTGATGGAAAAAAGCATGATCGATCCAAAATCAGGCTTAGGTGTGATCGGAACAATTGACACCTGTACCATTGATGAACTGGCAAAAAAAACAAAAGAGATTTTAAAAACACCCTTTGTCCGGATCTGCCGTTCACAGGAAAGAATGGTTACAACGGCTGCAATCGGACCGGGCGCATGCTCAAGTCTTTTCACAGCAGCAAAATCCCTCGGAGCAGACGTTATGATCACAGGGGATGTAAAATACCATGAGGCGCTTGAAACCGTCCAGAACGGCATGTGTATCATCGACGCAGGGCATTTTCCGACAGAGGAGCTTGCAATGAAAATTTTCTTTGATTATTTGAACGATCTTCGGATCGGATTTATTTTTGCAGAACAAAGAGATGTGTTTGAGGTGATTTAATCACCACAAAAATCATACATAAATCAGGGGTGTAAAAAAAGAGTGAAGAACGCGCAAAACGCGCCCGACGGCGTACTTATTTACTCCGATCGGCGCGTTTTTTTTCGTGCAGCTTAAGGGGAAGCCCTCAAACGGTCTTAATCTTTTTTACTTTCCCTGAAATTTTTGTACCCTTATATCCTTTGCCTCTAAATTTAAAATCTCAAAACTTTCAAAAATTCTGGAGGTAAATCTGGAGGTATATGCCTTAGAAAGCTCCTCTAACATAAAATTACTGCTGAAAATCATCTTCTTGTTTTTATCCAGCCGTTCATTCATTAAATCAAATAAAAAGGAAACAGTCGGTCGGGTGATATTTTCTGTTCCGAGATCGTCAATGACCAGCAGATCAACCTCATAGACACGGTCAAGCGTTTTTTTTATTTCTGTACGGTTTTCATGCTTTCCGAACCGATATTCCTCATACATACTGAAAAGACGGGTTGCGCGCGTATACAGAACGGTTTTTTGCTGCTGCATGATTTTATTTGCAATACAGCCGGTCAAAAAGGTTTTTCCAACTCCTGTTTTCCCGTAAAAAAACAGATTCTTGCTTTCCTCAAACTGATCACAAAAGCGGATTGCAGCTTTTAAAACGTTCTCTGCATTTTTCCGCTCTGTCATTGTTCCGTCCGAGGTCAGTGCTTCCGAGTAATAGGAAAGCAGAAAATTTTCAAATGTTTTTCCCTTTAAAACACTGCTCAGATTTGAATTGGTGTAAATACTGTCCATCAGTTTCTGTTCATAGCAATGGCAGCGCTTGCTCCCGATAAAGCCGGTATCCTCGCAGTCCCGGCAAAGATACTGCACCCGGTCAAAATCCTCCGGAACGCCGTTTTCGCGCAGAAGCTTTGTCCGTTCTTCATTCAGAACACCAACCAAAGCCTTAAATTTTTGGTTCTGCTCCTTTGCATGCTCAGGATCCTTCACCAGTGTCTGAATATTTAAAAAGCCGGATCTTTTAATCTCCTCGTCAATCTCGCGAATCCGCGGAATATTCCGGTAAACCCCCCGGATTCGTTCCAGACGCTTTTGCTCCTGATTCTCTCTTGTTTTTTCATATTCTTCTGAAATTTTCCGATAAATTTCCTCGTACATATTTCTCACCCCTTTTTAAAAAAATTTAAAATCTCATTCTTTTTTCTTAAAATTTCATCAAACCGGCGGATATATTCCGAAGGATCCTTAAAATTAAAAACCCTTTCAATCACATCTCCCGAAATCAGCTTGGACGTACCTCCGCCGCCAAGGGCAATAATTGTCTGCGCCTCCTCCATGATATTCACATTATAAAAGGACATAAAGCCCTTTTTGGCATAACCGACATTCTCTAAATTTCCGGAGATATTTTTCTGGCGATACATATAATACGGCTCGCGCCCGGTTTCCCTCATCCTCTTTTGCGCATAGGAAAGCATCTGATCCATGGTATGCTGCTCTGTGAGCTTTTGGGCGGTAAACCGGAGATTTGCCGCACGTTTTACACACATCGAATGCACCGTTACATTTTCAGGATCGAGCAGGAGTACCTCCTCGATACTTTTTTGAAACATTTCCGGTGTCTCGCCCGGCAGTCATGCAATTAAATCCATATTGATATTGGAAAAGCCGGCATCTCTTGCTGCAAAAAAAGCTTCTTTTACCATTTTAGGAGAATGTGCACGTCCTATCTTTTTCAGTGTTCTTTCATTCATTGTCTGCGGATTAATGCTGATCCTGTTCACGCCTCCTGTTTTTGCAGCAAACAGCTTTTCCCTTGTGATTGTATCAGGACGTCCTGCCTCCAGTGTAAATTCCCGGATTTTCTGAAAATCAAAGCATTCGGAAAGCTTCTGACAAAGTGCTAAAAGCTGCACGGCAGAAAGCGTGGTAGGCGTGCCGCCGCCGATATAAATGTTATCCACATAAAAATCTAATTGTTTCAGGATTTCCTCTGTTTTTTCAATTTCGGACAAAAGCAGGCGAAAAAAATCGTCCATATACTTTCCGCTCACGCGTAAATCAGTTGAGACAAAAGAGCAGTAGAGACAGCGCGTGGGGCAAAACGGGATTCCGATATAAAGGCGGACGCTCTTTTTTGGAATCGACTCCAAAATTTTCTCCTCCTTCTTTGCAACCTGCATAGCAAGCTCTATTTTTTCCGGTGTTACCTCATAGATTTGTGAGAGCGCATTTCGGATTTCGGCGTCGCGTTTTCCCTCGTCACGAAGCATCCATACATTTTTTGCCGGACGGATTCCGGCCATCACGCACCATGGCAGCGATACCGGACGTATTTTTT
>RQCD01000170.1 GCA_008668455.1 Clostridia bacterium | reverse complement strand
GTTTACTACAACATACGGTGTAAAATATATCACAGACTGGGGACAGAAAACACTGGATGGGAGCGAGAATATTCAAAATTATCTGAGGGATAATTATCCGATTACGGAATCGGCCATTATCGTCACAATCAACGGGATTGATACGGAGAAATTCTCTCCGGATACCGACGATACCGAGGTTCGGAAAGAGTTCGGACTTTCATCTGAGGATCATGTGATTACCTATGTCAGCCGGAAGGATCAGGACAGAAGTCTAGTGGCGCATCAGCTGATTGCCGCCATGCAAAAGCTTGATCCGCTGATCGGAAATTTAAAGCTTTTGATTGTGGGAGGCGGCAGCGATTTCGACGCAGTGCTGAAGGAAGCAGGGGAGATGAATCAAATCCTGGGCAGAGAGGCAATCCTGCTTGCAGGGGCGAGAACGGATATTAACCGCTTAGTTGCGCCGTCAGATCTTTTTGTTGGGCTTTCACGTGCTGCTTTAGAGGCAATGGCGGCGGCTAAGCCAACCATCATTGCCGGCTACGAGGGATATTTCGGATTGTTTGACAAGGATAAAATAGATCTTTGTTTTTCCACGAATTTCTGTTGCCGCGGCTGTCCGCAGCCGGAAACAGAAACGCTTGCAAATGAAATCGGCGCATTCTTTGGCATGTGGGACGAAGCTCGGGAAAAGCTCGGACAGTTCAGCCGTGAATTTGTGAAGGAGCCTTATTCCGTGAAGAAAATGACTGACGACACAGAGCGGTTGTAGCGCATGGATTTGAAAAAATAGTAGTAAGGGATTGATCAATTTGGAAAGAATCCTGATATCGGGATATTATGGTTTTCGAAATAATGGTGATGACGCGCTTTTAAAAGCGATTGTGGACGATCTGAGAAAGCAGAACCCCAAAATCTTTCTGACGGTTTTATCCAAAAATCCAAAGGAGACGAGGAGGCGGTACTGCGTTCATGCAGTGAACCGGATGAACCCCTTTGCAGTTTTATATGCGCTGATCCGGTGCAGACTGCTTTTATCCGGCGGCGGAACGCTGATCCAGGATCGGACAAGCACAAAATCACTGTTATATTATTTAGGAATTATCCGGCTGGCAAAGCTTTTTGGAAAAAAGGTGATGCTTTATTCCAATGGGATCGGACCGCTCCGGGAGGAGCACGTGCCGATGACCAGGAAGGTTTTGAACCGGGTGGATCTGATTACCCTGCGTGATCGGGCAGCGGAGGAGGAGCTGGAGAAAATCGGCGTTGCCAAACCAAAGATTTTTCTGACTGCCGATCCGGCATTTACGCTTTTGCCGGAGAGCGCAGAAAAAGGGAAAAAGCTTTTAGCGGACTGCGGACTGGATCCGGATCGGGAAACGGTTTGTATCAGTGTCCGGAAATGGAAAGCGCTTCCGGAGCATTTCTGTGATGCGATTGCCGAAGCTGCAGATATGCTTGCGGAGCAATATCAGATTCTGTTTGTGCCGATGCAGCCAAGCAAGGATGTTGCGATTTCTCAGGAAATTGCAAGGAAAATGAAGCATTCCTCAGCCATGTTTCTGGAAACGGAGAATGTCGGTGAAATGCTGGCGGTTTTGGGTAACATGAAGCTTTGTATCGGGATGCGTCTGCACAGCTTAATTTATGCGGCAAGCCAGAGTGTTCCGGTGATCGGCTTGGTGTACGATCCTAAAATTACCGGCTTTATGGATTATATCGGACAAAAGTTTTATCTGCATGTGGACACTCTTTCAAGGGATGCGCTTTTGGGGCAGATACAAAAGGTTCTGGAGCAGTATGACGAGATCCGGAGCGAGCTTTCCGACACATCAGAAATCCTCCGAAAAAAGGCAGAGCAGAATGCAAGGCTTGCAGAAATGCTGCAAAGAGGGGAGGAGCTGCGTCTTGAGTAAGCGAGAGAATATGTTAAAAACAGCCGGCTTTATGGCAATTGCAACTCTTTTAGCCAAGGTGTGCGGCCTTGTGCGCGAAATGCTCATTGCGGCATTCTTTTCCACCGGCTATCTGGGTGCGGCAGATCTTGCGGCAACCCAGCTGCCGATGACGCTGTTTGATATTGTGATCGGCGGGGGCATTTCCGCGTCCTTTATCCCGATATTTAACGATCTTCTGCAAAAGAAGAATCGGGAGGAGGCAATGCGGTTTGCTAACAACTTCATCGGTATGATTCTGACGGTTTGTACGCTGATTACGGTAGTCGGAATCTTGTTTTCCGATCAGCTGATCACGCTTTTAGCGCCTGATTTTAATGCCGAAACACATCAGCTTGCGTCTCAGCTTTCGATGATTATGTTTCCGATGATTATTTTCACCGGTCTTGCATTTTCCTTTGTAGGAATTTTGCAGTCCTTTGGGGAATTTAATATCCCGGCGGTGATGAGCCTGCTTTCCAATCTGTGCGTAATTCTGTATTTTCCGCTGTTTGGAAAACGCTTTGGGGTACACGGACTGGCGGTTGCCATGCTGATTTCCTGGAGTGTTCAGGTGTTTGTGCAGATCCCGGCGCTGCGTCGGTTTTCCTTTCATTTCCGTCCGCGCCTGCACATGACCGATCCGGATATCCGGCGCGCCTTGATTTTGGCAGGTCCAATGCTTGTAAGTACCTGGGTTCAGCCGCTTTATTCAATTGTCAATACCCGGATTGCGTCCGGAATCAGCGGAGCGGTTGCAACGCTCAACTATGCGAACCGGCTGTATATTGTGGTGACAGGTGTATTTTCCTTTGTGGTGACGAATCTGATCTTCCCAAAGCTTTCGCGTGCAAACTCTGCGGAGAATCAGGAGGAATCCAGAAAGCTGGTGCTGATTTCTCTAAAGTCGGTCGCTATGGTGATTCTGCCGCTGATGGCAGGCTTTATCCTGCTGTCCGAGCCGATTATTTCGGTGATTTATGAGCATGGCAGGTTTGACGCTACAAAGATTACGGCAGCGGCGCTTTCCTGCTATTCGGTCGGCATGATCGGACTTTCTGTGAATGAGGTGCTTTCCAAAGCCTTTTTTTCCATGCAGGATTCCAAAACGCCGATGGTAAACGCGATTTTAAGCATGCTATTTAATATTCTGCTTGCCTATACGCTTTCCCCGGCTTTTGGGGTTTGCGGACTGGCTTTGGCAAGCGCCGGCGGCTCTACGGTCAACGCGATTTTAAATGATTACTGCATGCGGAAAAAGCACGGGAAAATCTGCGATATGTGCGATATAGCCGATTTTATCAAAATTTGTTTTTCGGCGCTTTTCATGTCTGCGGCGGTATTCGGTGTGCGTGAGCTATTAAAAATGAAGCTGTCCGGCGGTCTGGTTTCCAATCTGATTCTGGGCGGCGGCTGTGCCGTGGCAGGTGTGATCGTATATGCAGTGGCTTTGTATCTGTTGAAAGAAACAGAAATTCGTGATTTGTTGAAAGGAGGAAAAAAGCATGACTGAAAATCGGTTCTTTTCCTGGATCAGCCGGATTTTTTCCTGGCTTTTGAATTGCTATGACAACAGCATGATTGAAAAGGGAATTGCAGTTTTTTGCGGATTTTTTGCAAAAAGAGCAAAAAAGAGTGTGATTCTGTCCTTTTTCCGGGAACGGTATATGGATGGCAGATGGAGCGAGACAAGTGCGGCGGTTAAAGCCTTGACCGCACCCATGCGCGGCATCCGGAGCAGATACCGGAAAACCCAAACGCAGACGGAGAAAAGAAAGACGGAAAGTCTGATTCTATCTCTGATCCGGAATGCGGCACGCGTTCCGCTTTGTGAATATGGGATTCTGATTCTGGCATTTGCAGCCGGCTCTGCTGTCGGTTTGATTTTCCCGGCGGCAAGATCGGCAATCAACCTGACCGTTATTTTTGCATTGCTCCTGTTCGGGGCGGTTTTATGCCTGATCAAAATGCCCCTTCTGGCATTCGGAGAAAGCAGCAAAATTGTAGGCTTGGTACACAAAACGATCTTCTATTATGACGCGATCCCCGCTTATGATCATAAGGTCTGCCATTTGTCAGGACTCCGGATGTTTGCCGGTGTGATGCTTGCTTTGGGAGCAGCCGGCGGTCTGATCGGAACGACGCTGATGACAGGTGTTTTGCTTGCGGCATTGTTTGTTTTTATGATTTTATGGAAAACGGAGGTTGGAGTATTTCTCTTTGTTCCGCTTTCCGGCATTCTCCCGACTATGGCATCGGTCGGACTGGTGGGTGTGACGATTGTTTCCTTCTTTCTGCACCTTCGTTTCAGCGCAAAGACGGAATACCGGAGAACACCGTTTTTCCTTTGGATTGCAGGATTTTTAGCAGCGGCATGCTATGCGGCCATCACCAGCGTAACGCTTGTGAGCAGTCTGAAAATTTTAATGGTTTATGTGGTCTTTACGCTCTCCTTTATGGTGATCGTGAACACTGTTAAAACGCGAGGGCAATGGACGGCGCTTTTGATTTTACTGGTGTTTGCATCGGTTCTGGTTTCGGGGTATGGCGTCTGGCAGAATTTCTTCTTGCAGGATACCACATCAAGCTGGGTAGACGCGTCTATGTTTGAGGATATTAAAACAAGAGTGTATGCAACCTTGGATAATCCGAACGTATTAGGACAGTATTTCATTCTGATGATTCCGCTTGCTTTTACGCTTTTGATCAAAACAAAATCGGCAGGGCAGAAGCTTCTATATCTTGCCGGAAATGCTGTGATGTTTGCCTGCCTGATGTACACCTGGTCGCGTGGGGCATGGGTTGGTGTTGTGCTTGGAATCGGATTTTTCCTGATCTTAAAGGACAGACGGTGGCTTGCGCTTTGCATTGCCGGCTTACTGCTGATGCCGTCGGTTCTGCCGGCAAGCGTTCTTTCCCGGTTAACCAGCATCGGAAATGTAAAGGATTCCTCCACGGCATATCGGGTATCGGTCTGGATCGGATCGATACGACTGATCCGGGAATACTGGTTTTCCGGAATCGGACTGGGTTCGGACGCGTTTTTGCGCGTATATCCGCACTATGCCTTGGGCGGCGCAGATTTTGCGCTGCATTCTCATAACTTCTATCTGCAATGGATTGTGGATATGGGCATTTTCGGAC
>RQCD01000004.1 GCA_008668455.1 Clostridia bacterium | reverse complement strand
TTGGAAAGCACAGAAATCAGCGACCGTTTGTCATAGCGTTCCTCGCGCTTGTCCAGCGTGTCGTAAGCCTTTCCGTAGGCTTCTGGAAGATATTTTGTAGAAAGTAAATATCCGTCTGAAATTGAATTTGCCAGATGCGGATTAATGTATTCAAAGGTATCCAGCATAGTGCAGGAAAAACCGCGCTCCTGCAAAGCATGCATAACTGCCTGTCCGGTAGAGTGATGACCGTAGCCGGCTCTAATGGATAAAATCAATGCTCTCATAAATGCCTCCATTTTCTTTTATGTAAAAAAATCTTGAAATTTCTGCGATTATTTGTTATAATAAGAAGTATCTATAAAAATGATACAGCAAAATGCATGTATATTATTATTATACCAAAAAACAGTAAGAATTTCAAGTCATTTTTCACAAAAAAGGAGTTATTTATGATACTGTATATTGGCGATAAGGAGCAATATGATTATTTTAGCCAGTTTTCCGGTCAGATCACGGCAGAATGCGAGCTTGGAGAGGCTGAAAAAATCATATTGACAGAGGATAGCTTAAGAGCTGCTTCGGCAGTGGAATATGCTGCAGCGTCCGGGATTCCGCTCTTAGGAGTGCTGGAGGGCTTTGAGGCAGTCATAAAAACGCTGGACGGAACGTGTATTCCGCTGGAAAACTGCTCCGAGGGCAAGCAGGAGCTTGCTGTGGTAGATCCGGAAGTGCCGATTTACCGAAACCTGGAGCATGTGATCACAATCTGCCGCGGGATTCCGGTCGGCATTGACGAGACAACAATGCCGGGATTTCTGCGCTGCATTTCGCGTTCTGAGGCAGGGGATATTATTGCAATTGAATTTCTGCGCGGAGACGGTATGCCGTCCGATTTATATGCGCTGAATGTATACCTGAACTCATCCCTGACAAGGATGGGGGATCAGGTGGTTAAAAATTTTTTAAACTTATAGGGTGGAGGATAAGATGATTAAACCATTGCTGCATCCGGATATTGACCGGATATTGATTTCAGAAACACAGGTTCAGGAGGCGGTGTTCCGTTTAGCACAGAGAATTAATGAGGACTATGGCGAGGAGCCGCTGCTTTTAGTGGTGATTTTAAAGGGTAGCATGGTCTTTGCGTCCGACCTGATGCGTCATCTTGCGATGCCGGTTCAGATGGATTTTATGCAGGTTTCAAGCTATGGTCAGGGGACAACCTCCTCCGGCTTCATTAATGTGAAAAAAGATCTGACCACCAGCATTGAGGGGAAAAACGTGCTGATTATTGAGGATATTATCGACAGCGGAAACACACTTTTTAAGCTGAAAGAGCTGCTGCGCGGAAGGAACGCAAGGTCTGTCCGGATCTGCACCATTCTGGATAAGCCGGAACGGCGCGTAACCGAGGTTGAGGTGGAGTACTCGGGTATTTCGATTCCGGATGAGTTTGTAGTCGGATATGGGTTGGATTATCAGGAATATTTCAGAAATCTTCCCTACATAGGCGTTTTAAAGCGTTCTGTTTATGAGAATGAATAAGCTTTTTCGTTCATGAGGTGAAAAGCATGTACTTTGAATATGGAAACGAAGCGGTGGAATATTTAAAACATAAGGATCAGAGGCTGGGAGCGGTGATCGACCAGATCGGACATATTGACCGCGAGACAGATCCGGATTTGTTTTCTTCCGTGGGGCATCATATCATTGGTCAGCAGATTTCCACCAAGGCGCAGGCAACCATCTGGCAGAGGGTGCGTGAAAATACCGGGGTATTTGATGCGGAAAGCGTGACAGAGCTTGGTGTGGAAGGACTGCAAAACTTTGGAATGACCTTTCGGAAAGCAGAGTATATCATGGATTTTGCAAAAAAGGTGAAAAGCGGAGAATTTGACCTGGACGGAATCTGGCAGCAGCCGGACAAGGACGCAGAGCAGGCGCGTGTCGCCCGGAAACGAATCGGAGTATGGACAGCAGAGATGACTTTGCTGTTTTGTATGCCGCGTCCGGATATTTTCAGCTTTGACGATCTGGCGATCCGGCGCGGACTGCGGATGGTGTATCACCACCGCAACATCACAAAACCTCTTTTTGAAAAATACCGCAGACGTTTCAGCCCCTATGGCAGCGTCGCCAGCTTGTATCTGTGGGCAGTAGCCGGCGGCGCGATAGAGGGCATGAAGGATTATGCTCCGCAAAAAAAGGGGAAATCCGTGAAAGCGTGATCTTTGTTACGATTCAGTTTCAAAAATCCGGACTGCTCCGAGGGCGGCTGCATGGTTGCAGACTTCCTCCGGCAGACAGCAGATTTCCTTTTGAGAATATGTTCTTAATAAGTGAGCTTCGGGGATGCGAAGCTCTTTTTTTCCGCCAATCCATAATTTTTTTGCGGAAGTCCGGAGAATCCGTTCCACCTCCGGACATAGAACCGCTCCCAGACAAAAGCTGTAAATCTCCTGCTTTGTGCAGCGGCGCAGAATCGCAAGCGTCCGGCACTGAAACAGAGCGGCATTGATTCCGTCTGCTTTGCAGGCTTCAAAGCCTGATTTTAAATATTGCTCGATAAATTCATCATAAAAATCAAAGCTTTTCCCTGCAATGGTGCTTGTTTTTACAGCGGAAAGCAGTTCCCCGGTCAGGAGTGTGAAAAAGTCTGCAATTCTCCCCTCCTGATCCGTTTGAATACACTTGGAATGTGTGCCGGGCAATATATAGGCAGAAGCTGGGGAAAATGACTTGGAAAGTCCGGCAAGCTCTGTTTCCTCGCCGCGCATCATATCCTGTTCTGTCCGCACACCCGGAATAAAATAAATCGGAGAATAACTGATTTCTGGCAGGATCACGCGCTTCATACCCTGGTGCAACTCCCGGATACCTGCCGGCACCTTTAAATGCGGCAGTTCATAAAGCCCGGATGCGCTGGTGATCATACCGGAGGCGATCACAGCGTCCGGCTGCGGAAGCTTTCTGAGTGTGTTCCGGATAAATTCCGAAAGCCCCTCCGGCTTTCCTGCGCCGACCTCTGCACGCGCAAATTTGGTTACCTGAGAATGCTCCACTGTATAAATCCGGGTATTGGTTGTTCCTCCGTCAATGACTATGTACATGATTCCACTCCTCAATTAGGTTTGTGTATTTTTTTGCATGTGCCGTCAGTTCCTCAAACCGTCCCTCCGAAATCCAGTCCTTCCGGATCAGCGTTGAGCCGATTCCAAAACCGCAGACCCCGATTTTCAGATATTCCGGCATATTCTTTTCATCCACACCGCCGACCGCTAAAACCGGAATGTGACAAAGCGGCGTTAAAATCGCTTTGATATAGTCTATCCCCATACTTCCGATCGGGAAAAGCTTTACAAAGTCCGCGCCGGCAGCATAGGCACGCTGTGCCTCGCTCGGAGTAAACGCTCCCGGCAGAGAAAGCATTTCCAGTCTTTTGGTTTCACGGATTACCTCCGGGTTGGTGTCCGGAGAGATGATATACCCTGCCCCGGCATCCTTAGCAAGCTGAACCTGCTCTTTCGTCAGCACTGTTCCTGCGCCGACCTCCATTTTCCCCCTCATTTCGTGCGATAAAAGCGAAATCCCCTCTGCCGTTTTCTCCTCCGGGCATGCTCCGCTTTGATCAAAGGTAATTTCTACCAGCTGGATTCCGCTGGCATAGAGCGCTTTTGCCAGCGGTAATAATGTGCATTGATCTACTCCGCGTACAATTGCAATAATCTTTTTTTCTAAAATCAGTTCTTTTATTTTCATAATATCCCTCCGTTTTCTTTAGTATAACACGCTATATTTGCAATTACAATTGCATTTTTGGTACAAAATATTGCAATTTATGCAAAGATATGCTATACTAATAGTGAGGTGATAAAACATGGATTTTTGCAGACAGCTTCATGCAGACCCGGTTCATTTCTGGTATGCCGGCGGCACTTCCCGCATGCGCGGGGAGGAATTTCATAATGATCACGAGATAATGTATCTGTTTTGTGCAGAGGGCAGCTTTCTTTCAGAGGGAAAAAGTGTTCCGCTGCATCCGGATATGCTGATTCTGATTCCGAAAGAGCGTTTTCACAATTTTGCATTGATCAGGGAGGAGCAGTATCTGCGCTGCCGGCTTTGGTTTCCGGATGTGCCGGAATGGGATTGCCTGATGCGGCAGTGCATGGATCAGATCCGGATTTTGCATGCGCCAACCCCGGAAATGACAAGTCTTTTTCAGCGTCTGTGCAATATGCTGTCCGACCCGTGTTCCGAGGAGGAAAAAAAGCTCTTTCTGCGCACAGCGGCTGTGCAGCTGTTATTTATGATGAAAAACTCGCTGAACCGGTTCAGTATTTCAGAATCCAGAGATCAAAATTCTTTGATTGCCCGGGTGCTTGCGTATGTGAACAGCTGCTATCAGTCACCGGTATCGCTGACGCAAACCGCGGCTGCGCTGTTCGTTTCCGCTTCGCAGCTTTCCCACTGCTTTAGCCGGGAGCTTGGAATTTCCTTTTACCAATATGTTCTCCAAAAGCGGCTGATTTGCGCAAAGCGTCTGCTTCAGTCCGGCGAGAGCGCGGCGCAGGCGGCAATCCAAAGCGGATTTTCTGACTATTCTGCTTTTTACCGTGCCTATAAAAAATACTACGGACAAGCGCCGACCCATCCGGAGATTTGATTGCAGGAATTACAATATCAATTGCAGTTTATGCAATTGTGTGTGGGATTTTGGTATGATATAATCAAAAAAAACGAATAGGAGATTGGTTATGGAAAAGCTGTATAATAATATTCTTTTATCCGATATGGATGCGCCGTCCGATGCGGAGCATGTGCCATACTTAGAGAATCCCCCGGAGGTGATCGACATTTCGGTGGGGCGGCAGCTGTTTGTGGACGATTTTCTGATCGAAAAAACGGAGCTTGCTCCGGAATACCACAAAGCGAAGAAAGCCGGTCAGCCGGTTCTTTTCCCGGAAACGTCCTGGGAAAAAGAGGGTTCTCCCTGTGCCTGCCCAAAAAGCGGCGGTATCTGGTATGACGAAAAAGAAAAAAAGTTTAAAATGTGGTACGAGGCAGGCTGGCTTCGGCATATGTGCTATGCAGAATCGGAGGACGGACTTTCCTGGGTACGTCCGGATTTAGGGATTATTCCGGGTACAAATCTGATTCTTCCTTATCAGAGACGGGAGGATGATGTAGATTTTTCGGCGGGTGATACCTCCTATCTTCGTCCGGATTCTACCACGGTTTTTATCGACGATACCTGTCCGGCAGAGGAACGCTACAAGCTGTTTTTGAGAAATCCGGGTGCAGATATGCCGGGCATTGCCGCTGTCAGCAGCGACGGAATCCATTTTGAGAATTTTCGTCAAACCGGAATGATGTACGATCGCAGTACTGTTTTTTATAATCCATTCCGGAAAAAATGGGTTTATAGCATCCGCTCCGTTGCAGTACAGCCGGACGGCGCTTGGGTCAGAACCAGAAAATACCGGGAATGCGACCATTACTTAGACGGTGCAGCATGGACGGAGCAGGATACAAAGGAATGGTTATCCTGTGATTCTCTTGATCAGCCAAATCCCTATATCGGATTTTTGCCGCAGCTGTATAACGTGGACTGCGTTGGCTATGAAAGCATTATGCTGGGCATGTTCCAGATTATGTACGGTCCGGAGAATGACTCCTGCGAAAAGTACGGTGTTCCGAAAATTACCGACCTGATGCCGATGTATAGCCGGGACGGTTACCATTTCTCGCGTCCCTGCCGGAAAAGCCTGATTCCCTCCTCGATTTATGAGGGCGCATGGGATCGCGGTTATGTGCAGTCGGTCGGCGGAGTATGTGTGATTCATGAGGAGGAGCTTTGGATTTACTATATCGGCTTTGGCGGCGATCCGGAATATAATAGTGAAAATTATGACTGGACGCTGAACGGAATGTACCGGAATGGTGCAACCGGGCTTGCAAAGCTTCGCCGGGATGGTTTTGTTTCGATGAACGGAACGGGAACGCTTACCACAAGAAAGCTAATCATGGACGGAAAATGCGGAATGATCGTGAATGCTGACGGCTCTGTTTCGGTAAAAATTCTTTCTCCGGAGGGTGATGTTCTTGCCTGCTCCGAGCCGTTTTGCGGTGACAGCACAGGGTATAGACTGAATTTCCCGGACTTTGACTTGAAAACGCTGAACCAAAAGCCATTCCGGCTGGAATTTGATGTCTGCGGAAAGCTTTATTCTTTTGGGTTTACAGATGCGTCCGGAGACTGCGGCGGAGCGCATGCCGCTGGAAAACTGTCAGGAAAAGAGAACTCCTAAATTCCGGAGTTGAAAAGCGGATGACCCATAAGGCTGCAAGCTGGGGAGACCATTATCAATTTATAGCAGCAAAATCAGTCATAAAAAAGTAATTATGCAAAGAAGGAGATGTCAAAAAAGGCACAGACCGTTCTGCACTCTTTTTTTACACCCCCTTCTTTTTCATCCCCCTCGGACTGCTGCAAAAGGGTGGCATATAACAGACTTAAAAAAGAAACCGTCATGTGCCGAATGGTATGCACAGTGGTGTGAGAGGGATTGATTCGCCTTAGCCGACTGATCATGTCAAATCATGTTGAATTTAAAATATTCCTTTGCATTCTCATAGCAGATTTTCTGAACGATTTTTCCGAGCAGCTTTTCATCCTTTGGATATTCTCCGTTTTCCACCCATTTTCCGATCAGGCTGCACAGGATACGGCGGAAATATTCGTGGCGCGTATAGGAGACAAAGCTTCTGCTATCGGTTAGCATTCCGACAAATTCTGAGAGCAGACCCAGGTTTGCCAGCGCTCTCATCTGACCTTCCATACCATCGCGCTGGTCGTTAAACCACCAGCCGGAACCAAACTGAATTTTCCCTGCCGCCGGCGCTTTCTGGAAATTCCCAAGCATTGCTGCCAGTACGTAATTATCCTTAGGATTCAGAGTATATAAAATTGTTTTTGGCAGCAAGTCCTCTTTTTCGAGCGTGTCCATTAGCCGGGAAAGTCCTTCTGCAACCCGGAAATCGTTAATCGAATCAAATCCGGTGTCTGCACCGAGCTTTTTATGCATTCTGGTATTGTTATTGCGCAGCGCACCGATATGCAGCTGCATCACCCAGCCGCGCCTTGCATATTCTCTGCCAAGAAAAACCAGCTTGTCAATCACATCATCATCCATTTTGTCCACGGCATGATCGGAAAGACGACAGCCGTTTTGGTGGAAATAATCCATCTTTTCGGTAATATTATTTGGGATGCTGTCCAGATCAGGGCGGAATGCTGGGAGCACGCAGGTGCGAAAA
Organism: Clostridia bacterium; assembly: GCA_008668455.1. Lineage (GTDB taxonomy): Bacteria > Bacillota > Clostridia > UBA1381 > UBA1381 > RQCD01. Next base: position 1,192 of record RQCD01000004.1, on the reverse strand, counting down.
TCAGCTGTGTCTCTGATTGTCTGGGGGTAATTGAGCGTATCGTCCGGCTTGTCGGTTGTGCAGATGAGCTCCACATTCGACATGGCGATCAAGCCCTGGACGCGGTATTCCTCCTTGTCAAGACAGCGGCTGATTTGATCCCAGATTTCCTTTGCGGTTTCCGGGGAAAGCAGCGTATCGATACCAAAGTACCGTTTTAATTCTAAGTGAGTCCAATGGTACATTGGATTGCCGATCATCATAGGCACACAGCGGGCAAAGGCATTCCACTTCTCAAAATCATCCGCACTGCCGGTGATCAGCTCCTCGCTGATTCCCGCTGTGCGCATCAACCGCCATTTATAGTGATCGCCGCTCAGAAACAGGTAGTTTGCGTTTTTGAACCTGTAGTTTTCTGCAATCAGCTTCGGGGAAAGGTGACAATGGTAGTCGATGATCGGCATATTCTCCGCATATTTGTGATACAGCATTTTTGCAGTTTCGTTTTTCAGCATAAAGTCCTCTGTGATAAATGTCATAAAAATCTCCGTTCCGCCGCTCATACACGGCATTTTTAATTGATTACAATGCTATTTTATATCAATTAATTTATATTTTCCTTGATTATTTTGATAAAGACAAAAAATATTCTTGATTTTTTTGATATCATATGATATAGTCTTGTTATGGAGGTGCGGCAGAATGGATTTTGTGAGATTTAAGAAAAACCAAACGTTTCATTTTGGTTCGCAGGCGGTTCGGGATGTGGTTCACACTGCCCGTCATTATCATAATCTGTTTGAGCTTTATTATCTGGAAAGCGGTCGGTGCAGTTATTTTATTGAAGATCAGCTCTACGAATTGACGCCGCATGATATCGTTTTGATTCCTGCCGGAATGATCCATAATGCCGTTTATCCTAATGAACCGCATACCAGAATGCTGATCAATTGCTCGGATGATTATATTCCGGAGGGGATTTCCTTTGATCAAATGCGGTTTTACCGTTGTTCCGACAGCGAAAGGGAGGTATATTCCCTGTTAAAAAGGATTGAAAAAGAGTATATACACCGGGATACGTTTTCAGATGTCATGCTAAAGTGATGCACCAATGAGCTGTTTGTTCGGATTGCGCGCACCTATGTGCCGGGGGAGGGGGTCAAAACAAAGCTGGTGGAGGAAATTAGACCTAATCTCCGGCAGCATTTCCGGT
>RQCD01000090.1 GCA_008668455.1 Clostridia bacterium | reverse complement strand
TGATAATATGATAACAGAAAGGGTGCATGAGAATGAGGATTGAAAAGGTGGAATTTAATAAAATCCGGGTAACACTATTCTCGGAGGATTTCAGCGCTATGAACCTGAGCCAGGAGCATCTGCATTCCAATTCTCCTGAGCTGCATTCCTTTTTGCTGCAGGTAATGCAGAAGGTGCAGCGCGAAACCGGCTTTAACCCATACAACGGTCAGGTTGTAGTGGAGGCGACGCCGTTTTCTCAGGGGCTTGTACTGATGGTCAGCAAGCTTCCGCAAAAGACTGCGAAAAAGCCGCAGCCCTCCCCGCGGCGTGTTACCGCGCGAAAAAAAGCGCCTACCCTGCACACACTCATCTGTCGCTTTCAAACAATAGAAGATCTTTCCTCTGTCATTCGACTCTTGGATGATTATGTGACCTGCGGCGCAGTCTACTGGTATCGCGAAGAATACTATCTTGTTTTAAAAACAAACCGTATTCCCACTGTTCTGCACGAATTTGCTACAGTTTTTCCGGATTTCGGGTTCTTTGCCGAGCGTCTTTCAGAGCATGGAAAGCTGATTGCAGAACGGGAAAATGTTTTGAAGCTTCGCGACTTTTAGAAAGGATCGGATATGATTTTCTGGGATCAATACCAGCTTCAATTTGAAAGCATTGGACTTTTTTGCACTGAGCAGGAATGGAAGCACCCCGCACGCATCATTGACACCTACGAAATCATTTTTATGTTGAAGGGATGTGCGTACCTGGAGGAGGACGGTATTCCATACGAGCTTTATCCTGAGAACATTCTGCTCTTGGAACCACAAAAAGTGCACCGCGGAACACAGTTTTCGCACGGACCAGTCTCCTTTTACTGGCTTCATTTTAAAACAAACGCTCCCATTTCCCCTAAAAAGCTTTCTCTTTCGGATGGCTATGAAATTAAAAGCTTTTTAAAGGCGCTCCTGCACAAAACAAACACCCCCGGCTATACCGCCGAGGAAAAGGATGCCCTGTCCCTCCTGGTGTTAAAGGAGTTTTGTTTTCATGCAGAAAATCAGGCGCAGGAATCGGATGCATTTTGTCATCATCTGACCGAGTATATACGGATTAACCTTTCCGAACCGCTCAGTGTTAAATCTCTTGCTATGCACTTCGGATACAACAAAACCTATTTAAGCCGCCGATTTAAACAGTTTTGCGGTATCGGTCTGAAAGAATATCTGTTCCGCGAAAAAATAAAGCGTGCAAAGGATCTGCTCCTGCATTCTTCTTATTCTGTAAAAGAAATTGCCGGCATGTGCGGCTATAAAGAGGAAAACCTCTTTTTAAAATTCTTCTCCTACCACGAAAAAATCAGTCCGACCGAATTTCGGAATTTATATTGCCATACGCATATGAATAATAAATAAAAAATACTGCTTATAAAGTCAATGATTTGTTTAACACTTAAACGCTCACACATAACGATAAGAATTTAGAAGATACATTGATTGACGAAAAACACGCATACCGCCTCAAAAGTGATATGCGTGTTTTTTTTGCAACTCCGTTTGACAGTCTGTTGAGTGACTGTTTTATCAATGACTGTCAAATCGGGGAGTTTTTTAGAGTTTTATTGAATTGTTCTGACTGCGCTATCGCAGAGAGGTGTCATGGTATCGCTCCACAGAAATGCTTGAATTTTTGCAGCATTCCCGGTATTTAACAGCGTCTTTCTGATAGGTATTTCACCGTTTGTCGCTGTGATGAGTTTTGTGTCCAAGAGATTTCCGGCTGCGTTATAGCTTGCCAGATAGACAATACCCTTTCCTTCAAGACCCGAAACAATCTACTCCCATAACCGTTTGTGACAAAATGCAGATACACATCACAAACGACAAAATGACAGCAAAGATTCTTTTTGTTTGCATAAAAACTCCTCCCATTTTAAAAATCCTTTTTCTCCCACTCAAAATCAAACCGCATCGCCAGGGAATTAAAAATCTTCTCCATAATCTGTTTGACAACATTTTTAATATCAATTCCCAGGACAAATGCAATCGCTTCTTTTCTCTCCTCCCTTGAAACATGATATGCGCCCATACTCATATCCAGAAACCGTTCCAGCTTCTTTTCCAGTGTAAAATACTTATCGCAGCGCTTTGCCATGTAATTTCGCATGATTCCCGCTGTGCCGGTTTCCAGCTCGTAAAAATCACTTTCCGAAAGCTCCGGATTATGTGCAGAAAAGATTTGATACAGCTGTGTTGAGGTTTTTTCAAAGATGTATTCCATCACATGCCCATTCGAATAAGCCTCAACATAAATATCTCTTAAATTTTCATTCAGCTCTGTGAGCGTCAGCTGAATTGCCGTTTCCACCGCATAAATATAAATCGGAGAGAGATGCTTTTTCCCCATCTCCCGTGCCGCTGAAAACTGACTTTCAAACATAAATTCCGTCAAATCCAGCAGAACGCCGTCTTTTGACCAGAAAATATTTTGAAAGGTTGAACTGGTGGTGTGTGATTGGCTTAAGATTTCTGCAAGCGTTGTTTTGTGATAGCCTTTTTCCATAAAAAGCTTAACGCAGGCAGAAAGAATCCGCCGCTTTGATTCCTGTTTGTTATATTTTCTTGGCATAACAACCTCCTTATCAATAGTATTTTGGTTTATAAACCATATTAGATCATGTAATCATCAAAAAAGCAATAGCTTTTGCAAAATTGTCACAGTTTTTAACACAGAGCCAAAAAAAACAACAATATCAGCCGTCGGATATTGTTGTTTTTATCAAATTTTCCGTTTGCCCCGATCTGCTCCTTAGGAGAAGAATTTTCCGATATATCCCTGCACAAAGATGAATAACACAATCATCGGCAGGATATAGGTAACATAGACGCGAATCCATTTTGGGAATTTCATGCCCTCTCCCTCGTTTGCTTCTGCCAGAAAATTGTTCCAGCCCCAGCCATACCGGCTCACACAGAACAGGAGATACACCAAAGATCCCAGCGGCAGCAGGTTATTGCTGACGATAAAGTCCTCTAAATCCATCAGATTTGATCCGGCGCCCAAAGGCTGGAATCCGCTCCAGACATTAAAGCCGAGCACACACGGAACCGATAGCACAATAATCAAGACGATGTTCACCAAAACGGCTTTCTTTCTCGGCCAGTTCCAAAGATCAATTGCATAGGATATAATATTCTCGAACACTGCAATAATTGTAGACATTGCCGCAAAGGACATGAATATAAAGAAAAGCGCCCCCCAGATTCTTCCGCCCGGCAGTTCATTAAAGATATTCGGCAGAGTGACAAATACCAGCTTCGGACCGCTGTCCGGGTTTACCCCGAACGCAAAGCATGCCGGAAAAATAATCAGACCGGACATTAAGGCAACAAAGGTATACAATGCTAAAATGCTGATCGACTCCCCTGTCAGAGAACGATCCTTGGAAATGTAGCTTCCAAAAATCGCCAATGATCCAATTCCAATGCTCAGCGTGAAAAAGGATTGCCCCATGGCTGCAAAAATGCTTTCAAACAGTCCGTTTTCCATCATCTTTGAAAAATCCGGTTTCAGATAGAATGCCAGTCCGGCAGCTGCTCCCGGCAGGGTAACCGCCCTGATTACCAAAACAATCATGACCGCTAACAGGCTGGTCATCATGATTTTTGTGATCTTTTCCACACCTTTTTGCAGTCCTAAGGAGCATATTCCAAAGCTTAATAACACCACAATAATCATCCAAAAGGTCATCTCTCCCGGGTTCGCTGTCATATTCCCAAAGACCGCCTCAATCTCCCCGGCAGACGCTCCGGTAAAAACACCACGCGCCATCTTGAAGAAATATGCCAGCATCCAGCCGCCAATCGTAGTATAAAACATCATCAGCAGATAAT
>RQCD01000151.1 GCA_008668455.1 Clostridia bacterium | reverse complement strand
GGGCAAAGGAGATGGGGATTTCGCAGATCAATCAGATGATATATAATATAGGGATTAAGGATGTGGACATAGCTTCCTTAAATGCGAATATGAAGGAATTTATGGAGAACCTTGAGGACGGCGGAGCGGATAGCGCGATGGAGCTATTCGGAGGAAATCTGTCCGATCCGGAGGGGGGTGCGCCTGCCGCACCGTTTGATATGCTGAAAAATCTTTTTCCTTCCGGACAAAAGGAAAAGCATGAGGATGGAAAAAGGCAGGAGCAGACGCAAAAGCATAAAAACGGAAAGCGGAGCATGCTGGATACTTACGGCACGAACTTGACCGAAAAGGCGGCAGAGGGAAAGGTGGACCGCGTGATTAACCGCGGTGCAGAAATTGACCGTGTGATTCAGATTTTAAACCGGCGCAGCAAAAATAACCCGGTTATTTTAGGTGAGCCGGGTGTGGGAAAAACGGCAATCGCAGAGGGTTTGGCAACGAGAATTGTGGAGAAAAATGTACCGCCGAAGCTGTTTTCCTACCAGCTGTATCTGATTGATTTTACGGCATTGGTAGCAGGAACGCAATTCCGCGGACAGTTCGAGGCACGCTTAAAAAGTCTCCTGAAAGAGACGCAGGAGGCTGGCAATGTCATTTTAGTGATTGACGAGATTCATAATATTGTCGCAGCAGGAGACGCGGAGGGCGCTATGAGTGCGGCAAATATTTTAAAGCCGGCGCTGGCACGCGGAGATATTCAGGTAATCGGTGCAACCACGCTTTCAGAATATCGCAAGCATATTGAAAAGGACAGCGCCTTAGAGCGGCGGTTTCAGCCGGTTTTGGTGGATGAACCGTCGATTGAGGAAAGCATTGAAATTCTAAAGGGAATTAAGGATTATTATGAGGAATACCATCAGGTAAAAATTTCGGATGAAATGATCCGGGACGCTGTAGTGCTTTCCGAGCGCTATATCACCGACCGTTTTCTGCCGGACAAGGCAATTGACGTGATTGACGAGGCAGGCTCTCGCGTGAATCTCCGGAATAAGGCTCTGTACAATTTAAAGCTTTATCAGGAACGCTTGTCCCGGATTGACCGGGAGAGTGAGGAGGCGGCAAGAAATGAGGATTATGAAACCGTTGCCGCACTCCGATCTGAGCAGCTGCAAATTCAACAGGAAAAGGCAACGGCAGAAAAAGAGGCATCCGGCTATGAAATCACCTATGAGGATATTGCTGCAGTCATTGAGGGATGGACGAAAATCCCGGTACACCGGCTCACCGAGGATGAATCGGAAAAGCTTCTGCATTTGGAGGATCGGATTCATGAACGTGTGATCGGACAGGATCAGGCAGTTTCTGCTGTTTCGCGTGCAATCCGCCGCGGGCGTGCCGATATTACCAAGAAAAAACGTCCGGTTTCCTTTATTTTTGCCGGTCCGACCGGTGTGGGAAAAACAGAGCTGGTGAAAACGCTCGCCGAGGTGATGGTTGGCAGGGAGGAGGCGCTCATTCGGTTTGATATGTCGGAATTTATGGAGAAACACTCGGTGTCCAAGCTGATTGGTTCGCCGCCGGGATATGTCGGTTATGATTATGCCGGACAGCTGACCGAGCAGGTGCGCAGAAAACCATATTCTGTGATTCTCTTAGATGAGATTGAAAAGGCAGATTCCGAGGTGTTCAATCTGTTTTTGCAGATTTTGGATGATGGACGCGCGGCAGACAGCCACGGAAAAATCGTTAATTTTGAAAATACCATTATTATTATGACGACCAATGCCGGATCGGAGTTTTCGCAGAGCGGCTTAGGCTTTGGGGCAAAGGAGGAAATTACGCTTTCGGATAATGTGGATAAGAGCTTAAAGCAGCATTTCCGCCCGGAATTTTTAAACCGTATTGATGAAATTGTTACATTTTCTCCGTTATCCAAAGAGGAGCTGCGGAAAATTATCGATCTGCTGCTTTCGGATGTGACTGAAAAGCTTGCGGAAAAGCGGGCAGTGCTGACTGTTTCGGATGATGCCAAGGAATTGATTTTGGAATCGGGATATAACGTTCGCTATGGAGCGCGCCCCTTAAAACGTGCGATTCAGATTCTTTTAGAGGATCCGCTTTCCCAGCTTGCCTTGCAGGGAAAAATCACCGATGGCACGAAAATTCTTGCTGAGCGAAACGGCAAGGAAATTGTTTTAAAAACGATGTAAAGAAATGGCGGAGTTCCGCCATTTTTTTGTATGTTCCTGATTTTTTGTAACAATTGTGTTACATTTTTGTGCGTTTTGTAATATTCTCTTAACTTGATTTTTATTTGACTTTGTACATATTAACTGATATAATGAAAGTAACGGATGGAAAAAATTCCAGTTAAAAAATTATAATGGGAGGAACACGAAATGTTAAAGAAACTAATGGCAATTACACTATCGGCATGCATGGTTGCATCAGCATTTTGCGTCTATGCACAGGATCCGGCAGGTCCGGTAAAGGCAGAGGGGATCCAGAACAGCGCCACCGGGCTGACCTTTACAGACAAATCTTTCCCCTATGACGGAAACGAAAAAGAGCTTCTTGTGGAGGGCACAATTCCAGAGGGAGTGGTTGTTACATATCAGAACAATAAGGCAAAAGATGCAGGAACCTATGCTGCAACTGCGCAGATCACCAAGGACGGAAAAACCGAAACCTTGTCGGCAACGATGCAAATTGCACAAAAAACAATTACGATCACCGGTATGACCGCAGAGGATAAGCGCTATGATGGAACAAACCGCGCAACGTTCACCGGCGGTGTGGCAGAAGGAATCATAGAGGGTGATGATGTGCCGGTTGCAATGCCCGCCACAGGTATTTTCGCTCAGGTGGAAATCGGTGCAGATATTTCGGTTACACCGG
>RQCD01000114.1 GCA_008668455.1 Clostridia bacterium | reverse complement strand
TTTCTAGTGAATTGAAATGTATGTTTTATGTAATAAATAAGATGTTTTTGTTATTATATATTTTACTGTGAAACTTTTCTTTATTAGAAAGTCCTTTATTCAAGCGGTTTTGGGCAAAGAAGAAGAAGCGTAACTTTGTATCAAAATTACGCTTCTTCTGTGGCGGAGAAGGAGGGATTTGAACCCTCGAACCGCTTTTGACGGTTACAAGATTTCCAATCGTGCGCGCTCGGCCAGACTACGCGACTTCTCCAAAAATACTAATTCTCTTGAAACGACTTTATAAGTATACCACATTTTTGTTTGATTGTCAACTGTTTTTTGCGAATTTAATCATTTTTTTCTGCAATGAAAATTTTGAAAATTTTTTTCACAAAGCTATTCATATCACACAGCAAAGCTGTGTGATCACAAATATTGAGAAGCCGGAAGGATCGGATATCAAAAAGCAAGCTTTTCCAACCCGGACACATCATGAATTACGCAAAGCGCGTCCGGCTCTAACAACTTTTTTTCCTCCTCGCACAGAGCGACTGCAATAGCGTCAATTCCGCCATTTTTCGCAAAGTTCAGATCATTCTGTGTATCGCCCACCATGAGAAGCTCCTCCTTGGAAAATCCATAGTCCCGGCAAATCTTTTCGATATAATACGGGTCTGGCTTTGGCGGATGAATACCATCATAGGTATAAATTTTTTCAAACTGCTCGGTGATTCCCAGTGCGTTCAGACAGCAAAGGGTTGTCGGCAGATCGTCCGAGGTAACGACAAACAACCGATACCCTTTTTCCCTCAGCCGTACAAGTACGCCTTTTAAATCCTTGCAGGGAGGCACAATTTTTCCGTGGGCCGCTCCAGCGTGAAATGCATCCATACTCATCTGCTCCTCTGCACGGATACCATATCGTGAAAGCACACGGTTGACCGCATCAACCGTGTCACGAAATGTCCCGTAGCACAAAATGCCGCGGATTCCCTGATCAACCCCCAGTTCTGCAAGAATTTCTGTTTTTAATGCCGGATCGGCAGCTACCGCAGAAAGCACCGTTTCAATCGCATATTCTGCCGCCGGAAACCAAAAATCCCGATAAAGAACCAGTGTTCCGTCCTTGTCAAAAAGAATTGCCTTTTTCATTTTACTCTATCTCCTTTTTTGGGAAGGTGAGCGTAATTTTTGTTCCTTCTCCCACCTTGCTCTCAAGCGAGATTTCTGCATGATGGTATATCGCTCCATGCTTGACAATCGCAAGCCCTAATCCGGTTCCTCCCTCTTTTTTTGATCTGCTTTTATCCACCCGGTAAAACCGTTCAAACACACGCTCCTGCTGCGACACCGGGATTCCGATACCGGTGTCGCACACAGAAATCCATGCATGCTGCTGATCCTCACCGGTCTCTACCGTGACTGATCCGTTTTCCTGGTTATACTTAATAGCATTATCACACAGATTATCAATCATTTCATCTAAAATTCTCGGAACACCGTATACCCACGCCTCCGTACCGGTAACCTTTAAGGTGACATTTTTCTTTTTTGCACTCTCTGAAAGCCTTGCAGTAATTTCCTTTGCAAGAGTTTGCAGGCTGATCGGCTCGAATGGCTCAGATACTTGATTTTCCTCTAATTCAGACATATGGATAATGTCATTGACCAGGGAAATCAGTCGCTGTGCCTCTGCATAAATCGTGTTGGAAAAATTAATCGCGTCCTGCTCCGGAACAGTTCCTGTTCTCATCAGCTCGGCAAAGCCGGAAATGGAGGTCAGCGGTGTTTTTAGCTCGTGCGAAACGTTTGCAGTAAATTCGCGCCGGATTGTCTCTCTCTTGACGCTCTCTGTAATATCAATAATCACAATCACCGCGCCAATCACCTGTTCCTTTTCAAAAACCGGATTGGCAATCAGCTGATAGGTGCGATCCTCATGATGCATTATTGTTTCTGCGTGCTTTCCTGCCAACACATCTCCGACTGCTGCCCGGAAATGCTCAGTACGGTTCAGCGTCAGCACATTGCCCTCCTGTACAGTTGTATCTAAAAGCTTCAGCGCCGCCGTATTGCAGGATAAGAGCTGCGCATTTTTATCAATGGTAAGGAAACCCTCGCGCATGTTTTCTGTAATCAGAGAAAATTCCTTCTGTTTCTTTTTTGCATCCTCCAGCTGACTCCGGATAATTCTCTGCTGGCTGATAATTTTATGCAAAAACGGAGCAAGCTCATCATAAACCCAGCATTCCTCCGGATAATCCAGATTCATTTCATTGATCGGCTTTAAAACGCTTTTTCCCACCTTATAGGAAAGATAAGCAGAAAGTGACAAAGCAAGCAGAAGAATATATACAAGCGGCTGCAGCAAGCCTAAAACAATAGCGACAACCGTATACTGCTTGGTTGATACACGCAAAATTTTTCCGTCCGGAAGTTTTTTTGCGTAATAAACCGTTTTTTCAATACAGGTTTTGGAATACCTCGTTCCCGTTCCGCTGCCCGTTTTGATCGCCTGCTGAAACTCTGTACGGTCTGAATGATTTTCCATTTCCTTCGCATCTGCAGCAGTATCATCAAGCACTGTTCCGTCCGGCGCGATCAGGGTGACACGCTGGCTGCGGTTTGAGAATTCTGAAAAGAATTTCTCCCCGTCAATCTCCACTGCATAGGAAATATATTCTGCCTCGCTTTCCAATTCCTTTTCCAGCTGATGCTCAAACACGCCGAACAAAACGCCCAGAATTAGAACAAAGCAAGCTAAAAGTGACAACACCGATGCCAAAAAGGATGACCGGAAAATTTTCTTTGTCATTTATTCCACCTCGATTTTATATCCGATATTTTTTACCGTCTGAATCAGCGCACCGGCATCTCCCAGCTTTACACGCAGCTTGCGGATATGTACGTCTAATGTGCGTGATTCTTCATAAAATTCTCCCCACACCCGGTTTAAGAGTGTGTTTCTTGTGACCACATTTCCATTTGCCTCCAAAAGCGTTAAAAGGAGTGAATATTCCTTATAGGAAAGTGAAACATCCTCTCCGTTTACCCGGATCACATGCTTTCCCGGATTCACATAAAGCGCTCCGATCCGGTATTCCGGATTTTTCATACCGCCGGCACGCCGCAGAAGCGCCCGGACACGCGAGATCAGCTCCGTCATGCCAAATGGCTTGGCTAAATAATCATCCGCTCCCGCATCCAAACCGGTCACCTTATCAAATTCACTTCCCTTTGCGGTCAGCATCATAACCGGAAGTGCAGCAGTTGCGCCGCTCTTTCTTAAGTGCGAGAGAATGGAAAGTCCGTCCTCCTCCGGCAGCATAATATCCAGCAGCACCAAATCCGGAATTTGTATTTCAAGTGCTTTCCAGAACGCGCGCGGACAGGAAAAATCCCGTACCTCGTACCCCTCTCTGGAAAGTGCATAGCTTACTAATTTACGGATGTTATCATCATCCTCTACAAAATAAATCATAAAATCCCCCAAAGCTTTTCTTTTCTAATGCCATTATAGCATATCCAGGGAAAACTTTCAAGGCTTTATTGCATCATAGCTTCCTGTAATTGAATAAATTACCCATTGTGCAATATTTTCTGCATGATCTCCGATTCTCTCAAAATACTTGGCAATCATTAAGAGATCAATGAAAGCCTCTGCATCCTCCATACCGCTCTGCACGCTGGAAATTAACTCAGTTTTCACCTTTTGAAACAAATGGTCCACACCGTCATCACGCTCAATGACGTCATATGCTATCGAAACGTCATTCCGCACAAAGGATTCCACACTCCCGGTTACCATTGCAATCGTCGCTCTTGCCATGTCTGCAATATGTACCTTACCGCCGATTTCACTTTGCGTCACAAACGGAACAATTTCAGTAATATCCGATGCCTGATCTCCGATTCGCTCCATATCTGAAATCATTTTGAGCGCCGAGGAAATCACCCGAAGATCTCTTGCCACCGGCTGCTGCTGCAAAAGCATCCGCATGCAGAGGTTTTCAATATCGCGTTCCTTCTGGTCGATCTGCCGATCTGTTTCAAAGATTTCTTCCCGGAGCGTCTCGTCATGATCAATCAGGTATTTTGCCGCTTTGGAAATTGCCTCCTCGCAAAGCGCACCCATCGTAATTAATTCTGCATTCAGCCGGGAAAGCTGCTGCTCAAACCGATTTCTCATTATCCAAACCTCCCTGTGATATAATCCTCTGTCCTCTGATTCTTCGGTGTGCTGAACATTTTTTCCGTCTCGTCAAACTCAATCACTTCACCTAACAGGAAAAATGCTGTCCGATCAGCAATCCGCACCGCCTGCTGCATGTTATGGGTCACCATAACGATTGTGTATTTTTCCTTCAGCTCTAATGCTAAATCCTCAATTTTTGAGGTTGAGATCGGATCAAGCGCTGAGGTTGGCTCATCCATTAATAGCACCTCCGGTTCCACCGCTAAAGCGCGTGCAATACAAAGCCGCTGCTGCTGACCGCCGCTTAGGGAAAGCGCGCTCTTTTTCAACCGATCCCGGCATTCCTCCCAGATTGCCGCCTGCTTCAGCGACCGTTCCACAATTTCATCCAGCCGCACTCTGGAGCGGATTCCGTGGATTCTCGGTCCATAGGCAATATTATCGTAAATGCTCATCGGAAACGGATTTGGCTTCTGAAACACCATTCCAACCCTTTTCCGAAGCACTGTTACGTCAATGTCGTGGTAAATGTCAGTATCGCCCAGTGTAATTTTTCCTTCAATTCTGCATCCCTCTACTAAATCATTCATCCGGTTTAAGGACTTTAAAAATGTGGATTTACCGCATCCGGACGGACCAATCAGGGCGGTGATCTCCTGTTTTGGAATCACCATATTGACATCCTTTAGCGCATGATGCTCACCATACCAAAGGTTCATATGCTCGGTTTTAATCATTTCCATCATGTTTATAACCATTCCTTTCTGCGTTGTAAGGTACAACACTTAGGTCTGCAATAAAATCGCTGCAAAGTAGCGTTCCGGGCGATTTTATTCAGACTTTTTCCTCCCCTCTTAAATGCCTTGCTGTGATCTTTGCTGCTGTGTTTAAAATCAAGGTTAACACTAAGAGTATCGCCGCAATCGCAAAGGCAATGTCAAATTCTCCGCGCTCCTTTGCATACATATAGAGCGCAACTGTCAGGGTTGAGCCTGCCTGATTCGGCTTGGGTGCATTTAAGAATCCGATCATTTCGTTCGCCATACCGGCGGTAAAAAGCAGCGCCGCACTCTCGCCGACAATTCGTCCGACCGACAGGATACATCCGGTCACAATCCCATCAATGGCAGACGGCAAAACCACCGTCCGGATCATGTGCCATTTTCCGCTCCCTAACCCCAGAGCGCCCTCCCGGTAGCTTTGCGGAACAGTTTTTAAGCTTTCCTGTACCGTCCGGATGATGGTGGGGAGCGTCATAATTACAAGCGTCATTGCACCCGCTGCAAGACTCGTACCCAGGGAAAAAAACCGGACAAACACCAGCATTCCGACCAGACCGTAAATGATTGAAGGAATCCCGGCAAGGGTTTCAGTTGCAAGCTCAATTGTTTGGACAAGCTTTTGATTTTTTGCATATTCATTCAGGTAGACCGCCGCCCCGATTCCAATCGGCAAAACCACAATCAGCGTCATAAACACAATATATAGCGTGTTTAGCAGATTCGGTAAAATACCGATTGTCTCATTGACTAAGCTCGGCTTTGTCGTCAGAAACGTCAGCGTGATATAGGGGATACCGCGGACCAGGATATATCCGATCAGAAAAACCAGGAGCGCCAGAATCAGTCCGGCGGCAAAATACATCAGCGCCTTTCTGATTCCATCTGCTATTTTTCTCTTTGTTGAAATCTTCATATGCTCACTCCTCCTTTTTCCGGATAGCAAGATTCAACGCTGTATTCATCAGCAGGATAAAGAGAAACAATACCAATGCAATGGAGAAAAGCGCCTTTCTCTGCAAGCCGGAGGAATAGGACATTTCGGATGCAACCGCTGTGGTCAGAAAACGGACGCTTCCGAAAAGCTTCGGCATGTTCGGCGCGTTTCCGGAAACCATCATCACAGCCATTGCCTCGCCGATTGCTCTGCCGATCCCCAATACGACCGACGCTAAAATACCGCTTCGCGCTGCCGGGACAATAATTTTAAAGGTTGTTTCTGTTTTAGTCGCACCCAGCGCAAGCGAGCCTTCTTCATATTCCTTTGGAACAGCTTTGATTGCTGTGGAAGAAACGCTGATTACAGAGGGCAGAATCATAACGGAAAGCACAATTACCGCCGAGAACAGATTTGCACCGTCCGGCAGCCCAAAAGCCTTTCGCACCAATGGAACAATCAAAATCATGCCCACCAATCCGTAAACCACCGACGGAATCCCTGCTAAAAGCTCCACTGCTGTTCCAACCATCGATCCAATCCGCTTTGGCGCTGCCTTTGCCAGATAGATGGCGCAGAAAAGTCCGATCGGAACACCAATCAGAATTGCCCCAAGCGTTCCGAGTACAGAGCTTGCTAAAAAAGGAAAGATTCCATAGAGCGGGCTTTCCGCTGTCGGCTTCCATACTGCTCCGAACAGGAATTTTGAAAGCCCGATCTCCCGGATTGCAGGTAAACCGGAAACCAGCAGGAATCCGGTAATGACCACAACGAAAAGCAGGGCGACCAATCCATAGGCGCAGAACAGAATGTTCATGATTTTTTCAAGCAAATTCTTTCTTTTCATAAAAATCTACCTTATCTGACAACAGGAACTGCTCCTGCTTTTTCAATCAGGCTGTCTGCCTCTGCGCTGGTGGCGAAGTCAAAGAACTTTTGTGCAGCGGCGCTCAGCTTTTCGCCTGTTTTTGTTACCAATACGAAATCTCTCTGGATTTTGTAGCTTCCGTCTTGAATCGTTTCTTTTGAAGGCGTAACACCCTCAACGCTCAGAACCTTAATGCTGTCCTTTACCGCTGCTAAGGATGCATAGCCGATTGCATTCGGATTTCCTGCCACTGTTTGAATCACATCTCCGGTGGAGGTTAATTCCTGGCTATACTGACATTTATCCTTTGTTCCGGTGATAGACTCAAAGCCGTCTCTTGTGCCGGAGGCTGCCTCTCTGCCGATCAGTACAATCGGCTGATCACTGCCGCCAACCTCGCTCCAATTTGTGATTTCACCTGTGTAAAGCTTTCCGATCGTCTCTACCGATAAATCTGAAACCGGATTTTCCGGATTAACAATCACAGCAATTCCGTCAATTGCAACCACTGTTTGGGTCAGGGTCGCTTTTTCGTCATCCTTTAAATCACGGCTGGAAAGACCGATATCGCATCGTCCCTCTGAAACTGCGGAAATACCTGCACCCGATCCGGTCGGATTGTATGTAACCTTTACCTTCGGGTTTGAGGTCATATAGCTTTCGCTTAAATATCCGATTACCTTTTCCATAGAGGTGGAACCGTCGGTTGAAACGGTTGCACTCTCGTTCTGCGCCGGTGCGTCCGTACTCTGGCTCGTTGTCGAATCCGTTCCTCCGCAGCCTGCAAGCATACCAGCTGCCACCAGGGCGGATAATAAAGCTGTTAATGTTTTCTTTTTCATAATAATAACCATTCCTTTCCGTGCCGCAAGGCACAAAACGTAAGTCTGAAAGAAAATCGCTCAGAGTGCTGCTTTGCAGCGAGTGGTTGAGTTCGAGTCCAAATTTTTATTTTGGAAACGAGAACTATGCAACAGCGTTCTAAATCTTTGATTTAGGTAACGTCACTGCTCTGTACAATGGTACTTCTCGCTGCGGCTCGGTCACATTTCGGCTCTGACAGTTCACTGAACTGTCATTCACTACCGAAATGCCGCTGCGCTACCCCGAGCAAACAGCTGTGCTATGGGCGATTTTATTCAGACTTATAATCTCCTTTTCTCTTTTTACAACATTATCTTACCACACCCTATGTTAATTCCAAAAGATCTTCTATGATAGTTCTATGTAAACAAAAAAATCCCGTTTTCTGATCGTTCAGAAAACGGGAAATATAATCTATTTAGTTTTTCGGTCTTAAGAAAGAC
>RQCD01000172.1 GCA_008668455.1 Clostridia bacterium | reverse complement strand
TGCGATTTCACTTTCGTACAGTTTGGATGAACTGAACGGGGAAAGCCGTGTTTATTTTGTCGGAGACGGTGTTCCGGTATATCAGGAGGAAATCAAAAGAGTGATGGGAGAGCGCGCCGTTTTTGCGCCGCTTTCCTGCAATGCCCAGCGCGCCTCCTGCGTTGCTGCGGCAGCAATGCGCTATGCAAAAGAGGGAAAAATAATGCACTATTCCGAGTTGCTGCCGGTTTATTTAAGAAAGCCGCAGGCAGAAAGGGAATTGGAGGAAAAACAGAAGGGAGATTTATGATGTTAGCAATCGGAAGTGATCATGGCGGTTATGAATTAAAGGAACGAATCAAAAAGCATTTAGAGAAGCAGGGAATCAAATATTGCGATTTTGGTACTTATTCCGAGGATAGTGTAGACTATCCGGATATTGCAAAAAAGGTTGGAGATGCGGTTGCCGCCGGAGAATATGAGCGTGGCATTTTAATTTGCGGCACAGGCATTGGAATCTCTATTGCTGCAAATAAAATCAAGGGAATCCGCGCCGCACTCTGCGGAGATGTCTATAGCGCAAAGATGTGCCGTCAGCACAATAACGCAAATATCCTCTGTCTGGGAGGCAGAGTGACCGGATGTGAGCTTGCATATATGATTGTTGATACCTATTTGAATGAAGCCTTTGAGGGCGGCAGACATCAGAACCGGATCAACAAAATCCATGCACTGGAAGAATAAATTGTATATATTAACTAAAAATCACCGTTAAAAACTGTAGTTTTGACGGTGATTTTTTTGACTGAACTTGTAAAAAAGGGGTATATATTATGTAAGGGAAAAATGATACACTCACGCAGTGAATGAGGGATTGTAGTTTCATATATTAAAAACATAGAAGGAGGAACAATTTATGCAAAGCTATGCGATGGACGCAATCAGAAATGTGGCGGTGATGGGTCACGGAAAGGCAGGAAAGACATCTCTGTTAGAGGCAATGCTATATAACAGCGGCTGTATCGACCGGATTGGTACGGTGGCAGACGGGAACACAGTATGTGATTTTGACCCGGATGAAATCAGAAGAAAAGCATCCATTTCCACGGCAATCGCTCCGATTGAGTGGAAGGGCATGAAATATAATATGCTGGATACGCCGGGATTTTTTGATTTTGTCGGCGAGGTGAAGGAAGGACTGCGCGCGGCAGATTCCGCTTTAATTGCGTTAAGCGGCAGGAGCGGTGTTTCAGTCGGAACGGAGCAGGTGTTTAAATATGCACGGCAAAAGGATGTTCCGATCATGTTCTTTGTCAATAAGATAGATGATGAGCGTGCAAACTATCAGCAGACTCTGGAGCAGATGAAGGAGGTGTTCGGAAAGGCTGTCACACCGTTTGTATATCCGATCCGTGAGGGAAATGAGTTTAAGGGTTTTGTGGATATTATTGATATGACGGCACGGCGCTATGAGGGACAGGATCGTGTGGATATTCCTGTGCCGGAGGGTATGGATGAGGTAATTGCTCCGCTTCGGGATATGATTATGGAGGCGGTTGCCGAAACGGATGATGCGCTTATGAATAAGTATTTTAACGGCGAGGAATTTACCTTTGACGAAATCAAAAAGGCAATCCGGCGCGGTGTCAAGGAGGGAAGCATTTATCCGGTTTACTGTGGATCAGGATTAAAGAATATCGGTGTGCGCAGTTTAATGGATGGAATCGGAAAGTATTTGCCGAACCAAAATGAGAGCGGAGAAATTGCGCATTATGCAAAAACAGGCGAACCGATTGAGGTGGTGCAGGAGGAAACCGATACCACCGCAGCAATCGTCTTTAAAACCATCAGTGACCCGTATGTTGGAAAAATGTCGGTATTCCGCGTTTATTCCGGAGATGTTCATTCTGACAGCGTGCTTTATAACCCCAATAAGGGGATCAGCGAAAAAATCGGTAAGGTTTTCATGCTCCGCGGAAAAAAGCAGATTGATGTGGAGCGCGTGACTGCCGGAGATATTGGTGTTGTGGCGAAGCTTGACCGTACCAAAACCGGGGATACGCTTTGTGCAGATAATAAAAATATTATCTTAAGCGGCATTGATTTCCCTGCTCCGGTACTCTCGATGGCAATTTTGCCGATAGCAAAGGGCGAGGAGGAAAAGATTATTTCCGGTCTTTCCAAGCTGAACGAAGAAGATCAGACCTTTACGGTAACCACCAATCCGGAAACCAAGCAAACGCTCATAAACGGACAGGGCGAACAGCATTTAGATGTTTTAACGCAGAAGCTGAAAGCAAAATACGGCGTAGATATGAAGCTGGAAACGCCGATTGTACCTTACCGTGAGACAATCCGCAGTAAGGTCAAGGTGGAGGGTAAGCATAAAAAGCAATCCGGCGGTCACGGTCAGTACGGGCATGTTTGGATTGAATTTGAACCGGGTCTTTCCGAGGATCTAACCTTTGAGGAGCAGGTGTTCGGCGGCAGTGTTCCGAAGAACTATTTCCCGGCGGTGGAAAAAGGCTTGCGTGATGCGGCAGAGCATGGCGTTTTAGCAGGCTATCCGGTGGTGAATTTAAAAGCAACTCTTTTAGATGGCTCGTATCATCCGGTGGATTCTTCCGAAATGGCATTTAAAATGGCAGCAACGATTGCCTATAAGGCTGGCTTGCAGCAGGCAAATCCGGTTTTATTAGAACCGATCGGAAATCTGAAGGTATATATTCCGGAAGCCATTATGGGTGATATCATCGGCGATATTAATAAACGCCGGGGGCAGATCATGGGTATGGGCGAGAGTGACCGTGAGGGACTGAGCCTGGTGGAGGCAGAGGTACCGATGTCCGAAATGTTTAAATATGCAACCGATCTCAGATCTATGAGCCAGGGGCGCGGCAGCTTTACCTTTGAATTTGTCCGCTATGATCCTGCACCGGTTCAGGTGGCAAATAAGGTCATCGAAGAAGCAGCAACAAAAGAATAAGGAAATCAAAAAACCCTTTCCGGAATGTGTAACTGGGAAGGGTTTTTCAATCACTGGGACAAAACTCCTGTATGGAATTTTGGAGATGTAAAAAAGGAGCAGATCGTTCAAGGGCTTAAATGCATTTTTTTCCATGCATCCATACCTGCTTCGGATCTAAGTCTGAACCGCAGAGAATCAGGTTTGCATATTTCCCTTTTTGAATACTGCCGATATTTTTTTCAATTCCAGCGGCTCTTGCCGGGGTCAGGCTTGCCATTTTTACTGCATCCTCAAAAGGAATTCCGAAGGAAACTGATTTTTTTACGCAGTATGTCAGGTTTACACAGCTGCCGGCGATCGTACCGTCGGAAAGGCGCGCGGAATGCTCCTTCACAAATACCTCCTGTCCGCCAAGATCGTATTTCCCATCCGGCATACCGCATGCGCGCATAGAATCAGAAATTAAGACCATTCTGTCTGCGCCTACTGCATGATACAAAAGTCGGATCATTGCAGGATGTACATGCAGACCGTCGCAGATACATTCGCAGAAGCAGCTGCTGTCGATTGCAGCGCCGATCGTATTTGGGGTGCGGTGGTGAAGTGGTCGCATGGCATTATAGGTATGGGTCAGTTCGGATGCGCCTGCCTGGATGGCGGTGCATGCCTGATTGTAGTCCGCGTCGGTATGTCCCATGGATACGCGTACCCTGGGAGTGACTGTCCGAATAAACTCGCATGCCCCCGAAAGCTCCGGTGCAAGACTGATAATCCGGATCAAGCCGTCTGCCGCCTCCTGAAGCCGCGCGAATTCCCTCACATCAGGATTTCGGAGATATGCCGGATTCTGCGCGCCCTTGTATTTTTCTGAAAAGAACGGACCCTCCGAATAGATTCCGCCGATCTGCGGAATTGTTTTTGCTGCTTCTGCAATCACTTCTGCCGCCGCTTTCATCTGCTTTTCAGAGTGTGTGATCAGGGTGGGGAGATAGGTCGTCACACCCTGCCGGGTGAGATAGTGGGAAATAATCTCCTCAGCCTCCGGCTCTGCGTCGGTGTGGTCGTAGCCCATGGCGCCGTGTGTATGTAAATCTACAAATCCGGGCAGCAAGTACGCGCCGCCGCAGTCTGATATTTCTTCTCCTGCTTTTGGAGAAAGAGATTCTCCGATCTCAAAAATTTGTTCTTCCTCAATCCGAAGATCTCCGTTTTGCAGTTTAAAATTTTCGTTTAATATTCTTGCATTTTTTAACAGCATAGAAAAACACCCTTTCATTTCAAGAAAAAAACCGCCTCATAGAAGGCGGTTATTGGTAACCCCATAAAGACCGTGTAAGGCTTGATTTCTTACCTGCATAAGCAGGTGGGTTAATACCTGTGTGCTTTATATGTCCACTGGCAGTCCAAAAGGAAAGGAGGCGTATACGCCGCACGCAGAGTGAAAATCCCATATTAGAAGTGTTGGTAAAAAATAGAAGCGTCCACGCGAATCACAGGGTTTCCTTATGACTCTTATTATAGCACATTCTTTTTCATTTTGCAAGTATTTTTTATAAAATTTTCACAAAAAAATTTAAAAAAGATTTTTAAAATTAAAGAATATGACGGTTACTTCTCGGAAACCTCCTGATCGCGGCGGAGAAATTCCTGGAATGCTGCTTCTAATTCATCCTCATCATCCACCGTTACCAAGGACATATCCTCATCCGTTTCACCGGTCTGTACCTTCATGAGTATAATCTCATCATTTTCTTCGCCCTCGTCCACAATTTCCAAAAGAGCAAAATAGGTTTCGTTGTTAAATTCAAAGACGTCGATGGTTTCGCATTCAATTTGATTGCCCTGATCGTCCTCTAACATAATAATATTATCTTCCATAACAATCTCCTCTTC
>RQCD01000141.1 GCA_008668455.1 Clostridia bacterium | reverse complement strand
TTATGAAAAACATGAAAAAAATCTTATCATTTGTATTAGGCGCATCGCTGATGGGTATGTCCTTAGCAGGCTGCGGCGAAACAAACACAGGGGATCAGTCAACAGGCGGAAAAACCATTAAAATCGGTGTTTTCGAGCCGGCATCCGGAGACAACGGCGCTGGCGGAAAGCAGGAGGTTCTCGGTATCCGCTATGCAAATACCGTTGTTCCGACTGTGACCGTTGGCGGAGAGGAATACACCATTGAATTAGTTGAGGTAGATAATCAGTCCTCGACCGATAAGGCAGTTTCTGCTGCTGAAACCTTAGTCAGCAAGGGTGTTTCCGCTGTTTTGGGTACATACGGATCAGGTGCGGCAATTGCAGCAGCTCCGACCTTTAACAATGCAAAAATTCCGGCAATCGGCTGCTCCTGTACAAACCCTGCAGTCACTGCTGAAAACCCATACTATTCCAGAGTTTGCTTCTTAGATCCGTTCCAGGGAAGCGTTATGGCAAACTTTGCAAAGGATCAGTTTAGCGCAAATACAGCTTATATTCTAACCATGCTTGGCGAGGACTACGGAAACGGCTTGGGCAACTATTTCAAGGAAGCCTTTGAAAAGCTCGGCGGAACCGTAATCTCTGAAACCTTCCCGGAAGGTACCTCCGATTTTTCGGCATATCTGCAAAATGCCGCAAAAGCAAATGCTGACGTTATCTTTGCTCCGTCTGCAACCACCTATGCATCCCTGATCATCACACAGGCAAAATCCGCTGGTATCACCATTCCGATTCTTGCCGGCGATACCTGGGAAAGCTCTGTTATCCTGGATGCACAGAACGGCTCCGGTCTGGACGTATACTGCTCCACCTTCTTTGACGAGAATGACGATGCCGGAAAAGCAAAGGAATTTGTTACGGGCTTTAAGGAGTACTTAAACTCTGACAGCAAGAACCTGACCAACAACGGCGGCAACGATATTGTTGCAGCAGTTTCTGCTTTGGGTTACGACGCTTACATGGTTGCTGTTGAAGCAATTAAGGCAGCTGATTCCACCTCCGGAGAAGAAATTCAGAAAGCAATTCTTGCACTTTCCACCGAGGGTGTTACCGGTTCGATCAGCTTCGACGAAAAGGGCGATGCGAAGAAAACCATGGCTTATATTAAAAAAGCAAACGACGGCAAATTTGACTTCGTGAAGACACAGTCTGTCAGCGAATAAGACAACAGCTGTTATTTCGGAAATAAATTAGATTTTGATTCGGTGTGCAGCGGACAGAATTGTTCGCTGCGCTCTGCTTTCAAAAGGATTTTTTGGAGGGTGTCTGAAAGTTATGCAGAATATTTTACCATATCTGCTGGCAGGAATTTCAGTCGGCGGTCAGTATGCGCTGATCGCAATCGGATATACCATGGTTTACGGAATCCTGAGACTGATCAACTTTGCCCACGGCGATATTTTTACCGTCGCCGGATTCCTGCTGGTTTATTTATCGGCGGTACTGCCGCTCCCGGTTTCTCTGCCGCTTGTGATTATTATCACGGTATTTCTGGGCGTTTTGGTAGAGCGCGTGGCATATAAGCCGCTTCGTACCGCCCCCCGTATGTCGATTATGATATCGGCAATCGGTGTTTCTTATTTACTGCAAAATCTGCTCTGGTACATCACCGGCGGTCTTGCAAAAATGTATCCGAAAATCCCATGGATCAGCGACAGTGTGCAGATTCTCGGCTGCACCACCTCACGCGTTACTATCATCACCCCGGTTCTGACGATCGCGTTGGTTGCGGTTTTAGTGCTTCTGATTCAGAAAACAAAGATGGGTATGGCAATGCGTGCGGCATCAAAGGATTTTGAAACGGCACAGCTGATGGGTATTAAAATTGACAGCGTAATTCGTATGACCTTTATTATTGGCTCTGCACTGGCTGCTGTCGGCTCTATGCTTTATTTTTCAAATTATCAGACAGTTACCCCAACAGTGGGTGCGATGCCTGGTTTAAAAGCATTTGTAGCCGCTGTATTCGGCGGAATCGGCTCGATTCCGGGCGCTGTTTTAGGTGCGTTTGTCATCGGTATTTGTGAAAGCTTTATCAACGGCGCAGGCTATACCACCTTTAGTGATGCATTTTCCTTTGCGATTTTGATTGTTATATTAGTAGTAAAGCCGACTGGATTGTTCGGTGAAAATTTGACGGAGAAGGTGTAATCAATGAAAAAAACAAATTCTAAAAGCACATTGATCAGCGCCATTCTCATTATCGCGTTAATGGCGCTAATCATTGTCTTAGACAATATTACAAATGTTCCGGCGCTGCTTCTGACCGTTTTAAGAAAGGGTGCGGTTTACTCTCTGGTAGCCGTTTCTATGAACCTCTTAAACGGCTTTACCGGACTTTTCTCGCTGGGACAGGCAGGCTTTATGCTTTTGGGTGCATATACCTATGCGGTTCTGACTATCCCGGTAGAACGGCATGCGTCTGTTTACCAATACTTTAACGGCGGAATTGTAAATTTTACTATTCCGATGATTCCGGCGCTGATTTGTGCCGGCTTGATGGCGGCGCTGTTCGCATTTTTGATCGGGCTGCCAGTGCTAAAATTAAAGAGCGATTATCTTGCGATTGCCACACTCGGCTTTGCAGAAATTGTCCGTTCGCTGGTGCAGTTTGACAAATTTGGTCCGGTTACCAATGCTTCAAACCTGCTTTACGGTTTCCCAAGCTTTGCGGATTTCTCGATTAAAATCGGGTCAAAAACACTGAGCCTAACCACATTTATACCGTTTTTGATGTCCGGTATCTGTATCTTTTTGATCGTGCTTTTAATTAATTCAACCTACGGCCGCGCCTTTAAGGCAATCCGGGATGATGAAATTGCAGCAGAGGCAATGGGCATTAACTTAGCAAAGCACAAGAGAATGTCCTTTATTATCAGCTCATTCTTTGCCGGTATTTCCGGGGCAATGCTTGCAATGTACCAGGCAAGCGTACAGGCAACCGTCTTTAAGGCTGCTATGACCTATGAGATTCTTCTGATTGTGGTAAGCGGCGGACTTGGTTCAGTTTCCGGTTCCTGTATCGGCTCGTTTCTCTTTATCGCATGCAGCGAGTGGTGGCTGAGATTTTTAGATAATGCAACCTTTATCGGCTCATTTAAAGTTCCGCTTTTACGGAGCGGATTCCGAATGGTAGTATTCTCGGTTGTGATCATGCTGATTGTGCTGTTCCGCCGCGAGGGAATTATGGGCGATAAAGAGCTTCCTGCGCTGTTTAAAAAACGCAAGAAATCCCCAAAGAAGGAGGGTGCGTCCAAATGAGTGAAAACGTATTAAAGATCGAAAACGCAACCATCCAGTTTGGCGGCGTAGTCGCTGTGGACAATCTTTCTATGGAGGTAAACAAGGGTGAAATTGTCTCCCTGATCGGTCCGAACGGCGCCGGAAAAACAACTGCATTTAATATTATCACCGGCGTCTATGCACCAACCAACGGAAAGGTTGATTTTTTGGGAGAAACCGTCGTGGAGAATTATCCGCGCGGAAAGATGAAAAAGCTTTATAAGGGTGAAAACCGCGGCATGTACCATCATAAGATTGCCCCTACACCCGACAAGCTGACCAAACGCGGCATGGCAAGAACCTTTCAGAATATCCGTCTCTGGAAGAACCTGACGGTATTTGAAAACGTTCTGATCGCAACCCATCTGCGCAAAAAAAGCAATCTCTTTACCGCCGCATTCCATCTCAATTTCCGGGAGGAGCAGAAAATGCGCCAGGAGGTGGAGGAGCTTTTAAAGCTGGTAGGACTGTATGAGGAGCGTGAGGAAAAAGCAACCTCTCTCCCCTACGGAAAACAGCGCCGCTTAGAAATTGCACGCGCACTTGCCACCGAACCCAAGCTCCTGCTTTTAGATGAGCCGGCAGCTGGCATGAATCCGCAGGAAACAAAGGAATTAACGCAGTTTATTGCAGAAATCAAGGATCAATTTCAGATTACCATTCTTTTGATTGAGCATCACATGAATTTGGTAATGGATATTTCCGACCGGGTTTATGTCTTAGATTTTGGAAAGCTGATTGCCAAGGGAACACCAGCAGAAATTCAAAATGACCAGCGTGTAATCGACGCATATTTGGGGGTGAGTGAGGATGCTTAAAATTGACAATTTAGAAGTTGCCTATGGCGGAATCCAGGCGCTCCGCGGAATCAGCCTGGAGGTGCCGGACGGAAAAATCATCACTCTGATCGGTGCAAACGGAGCAGGAAAATCGACCACGCTCCGTACGATTTCCGGCTTGGTGAAAGCGTCCGGCGGATCGGTTACCTATAATGGCAAGGAGCTTCTCAGCATGCCGATTCATAAAATTCTTTCTGAGGGAATTGCCCTTGTTCCGGAGGGACGGCGTGTTTTTTCGGATTTGACCGTGCTGGAAAATCTGCGCGTCGGCGCATATCTCCGGAAAGACAAGGCAGAGATCGCAAAGGATATTGAATGGATTTATACGCTTTTTCCGCGTCTTTCAGAGCGAAACTGGCAGATGGCAGGAACACTCTCCGGCGGTGAGCAGCAGATGCTTGCAGTTGCAAGAGCATTAATGAGCCGTCCGAAGCTGATCATGATGGATGAGCCGTCACTTGGTCTTGCACCGTTGGTGGTACAGGGAATTTTCGATATTATTAAGGAAATCAATAAACAGGGCGTAACCGTCCTCCTGATTGAGCAAAATGCAAATATGGCGCTCAAGATTGCAGACTATGCCTACGTTCTGGAAACCGGTCATGTCACCATGAAAGGAACAGGCGCAGAGCTTTTGTCAAATGAAGATGTAAAAAAAGCTTATTTAGGAAACTAAATCAGAGAAAAAGGGACTGTAAAAGGTCCCTTTTTCGCCATTCATTACTCGTTAATTTCAACTCTGACAAGATCGGCATGCGAAAAGTCGCACCGTCCGCCGTCCTCCCGGTCAAATGCTTTGATATTTTCAATCAGGCTGTCTGAAAGACCGCCTGCCACCTCAAGCTTTAGCCTTGCACGTGAAAATACATTTCTCACCGTGATGTTATAAGTCTCCTCCGGTGTGTTCTGGCGTGTTCCGTAGTTATAGGTGTCTCCAATCTGCACCCCGTGACCAATGTTCACCTTGTTTGTTTCGTTTCTGTATTTCCCCTCAAACGACGCATCATAAACCCCATCAATCAAAATATTATATAGCTTTGTTCCACCTTGATTCAAGAGCCTCACATTAGAACAAAGCGTTTTTGTCATGATGTTTCTGATAATGACATTATGAATATCAATGTCATCTTCATCCTCCACGCGGTACAGCTCCTCCGTTCCTCCGCGGATTGCTGTGAGTGCAACCGAGTCATCTTCTGTATAGCCTGTGATATTTTCAATGATGATATTATTGCATCCGCACCGAAGATCAATTCCGTCCGCATTTTTTACATGAATTGTTTTATACTCAATATGACCGTCTCCGACAGGTGCCTCTTCACGGCTCACACCATCCTGCCAGTCCCATGTAAAATCCGCATCAAAATCTATATTCCCAATATATCCGTTTCGGCAATACAAAAAGTTAAACGCCCACCAGCGCTGTTTTTTGATCTTTAGATTTTTCACCGTAAAAGAATCCACCCCGGAAAAGAGAATCATGTTATTAAAACTCACATGCGGATAAGATGCTGTTCCGCTCGTTTCTTCAGACAGTCCGTTATAGTTTCCGCCGGATAGAATTGCGTTTCCTATTCCCTCAAGCATGATATTTTTCTGTCTGCCGGCTTGCACTCTGCCCTCTGGAGTCCTTAAATTTTCATTGATAAACATATTTTCAAAAACCCCGTCTGCCATAACCATATATGCGTTATCAATCACAACTAAAATATCAGACGGCAATTTGATCGCCTTTTCAATCACCCACTTATTTTCGCCGCGCTCCCCGTTAAAGGGTGGAATGACCACCTTATTGATACCTGCCTTTTTCGCCGCATATACCGCAGACTGGATTCTTTCAGAATCTGTACCCTGAAATTCGTTTGGATCTTTATAATACATACCTTTTCTCCCTCTTGCAATGATTTTATAATTTCTTATTTTTATTATAAAGAAGAAATTTGAAAAAATCAATCCCTTTTTCTACGAATTTTTTTCGTATTTGGCTGAACATGACGAGGTTGTGCGTACTATACGAAAGCATTAAGGAACACAGTCAAATAAAATCCGCACAGTTATTTTTCACAATCAGTTTATTCGTTTGCGGCGAGGGGACAAGTCTTAGGGAAAGAAACGGATGGGCGCGGTGATCCAGGGCGGTGAGGAGGAAGATTTCATTTGGGGTTTGAATCATTTTTTCTGAAATGATCTCAACCGGCAAAAAATCCTCCTCCAGTACAAGCGTAATTGCCGGATAGCTGGTTTGATTGACCGCGCGTACATACATTTTGGGAACACCTTCTTTCCCTACAGTATATTCCGGGTTTACATAATATGTGACGTGCTATTCCTCCAAAACGCCCTCAATTGCATCCCGTGACAGCTTTTCTAACCGCACCCGAACAAATTCTCCGGATAAATCCCGATCGGTTTTCA
>RQCD01000194.1 GCA_008668455.1 Clostridia bacterium | reverse complement strand
CCTGGGAAAGTAGAAAGTTGCCGGAACCAAGAATCCAGAGAAATCTGGATTCTTGGCATATCTATTCCTGAATAGCTCAGTTGGCAGAGCATGCGGCTGTTAACCGCAGGGTCGTCCGTTCGAGCCGGACTTCAGGAGCCAGAAATCGCGGACAATTTAGATGCCATCTAAATTGTCCTATTTTTATGCGGTTTTTGAGCATTTTTGAAGAAATCCGAGTCAGTAGAGTGAAAAATATGGTTAATATTGCAATTTATAATAAAAGCAAGTATAATAAAAATAATAATATCTTACCGGGGGATGAATGATGAAAAGCTATTGGATATGGAATTACGGAGATTATGAGATATTTCATTCAAATCGTGTTAATGCACGAAGACAGGAATTCGGAGTTGATTATCCTACTTTTTGGAAATACTATGATGTTGACAGAAATGTAAGATTCTACACAGAAATTGAAACAGAAATAGACGGAAATATCAAACTGTTTTTAAACGGTAAGGGATATATATTAGTTGATGAACAACAGTATGGGGCTGAAACGGTTATATCCCTGAAAAAAGGAAAGCATACACTTAAAATATCCGTTGTGAACCTTACAGGACTTCCGGCAGCATATATAGAAAGTGATGTGTGCTCAACAAATAATGAATGGTACACATTAGAAAATGGTGCAAAAAAACAAGTAGGCTTTGATATTCATTATGATTGCCAAGAAAAAAATCCTGAAAGCTTTCCGTTTGCGTATGAGGAAAAATACCCTGTATCAGTGCAAAAATATAATGATGGTGTTTTATATGATTTTGGAAAAGAGCTTTTTGGTTTTTTGTATGTAAGTGATGTTAAAGCGAGTGAAAGCATCCATGTAAGCTATGGCGAATCTTTAGAAGAAGCAGTAGATGTTGAAAACTCAATACTGTTTGAAGATGTATCGGGAGAAAATAGATATAAACTAAGACAAAGGGCATTTAGGTACATATATTTAACAGGTACAGAAAATCCAAATGTTTATGCGGAGCTTGAGTATTTACCTATTGAGTATAAGGGCAGCTTCAGATGCGATGATGAGGATGTAAATAAAATATGGGATGTGTGTGCATATACATTACATCTTAATATGCGTGAAGTATTAACTGAAGCAATAAAACGAGACAGATGGCTTTGGGGCGGTGATGCGTATCAAGCCTTTAAATTTAATAATTATTTATTCTTTGACAAAGAAATTGTACGTCGTTCCACCATTGCTTTGCGAGGTAAAGAGCCGTTTAATGAGCATATAAATACTATTACGGATTACAGCTTGTATTGGGTTATAGGTTTACATGAGTATTATGTTACATATGGAGATATTGAGTTCATAAAGAATATTTATGACAAGGCTGTTTCGTTGATGGAATTTTGTGAAGCACGCGAAGATGATAAAGGCTTTATTGTCAAAAAAAATAATGACTGGATATTTGTCGATTGGTCCGATATAGATAAAGACGGTGCAGTTTGTGCGGAGCAAATGCTGTATATTGCTGCAAATAAAGCAATGGCAGCTTTAACAAGGCTTGTTGGAGCTGATCCTTCATCATATGAGGAAAAATACAGTAGGTTGATTGAAACAACAAATAAATTCTTTTGGAAAGAGGAAAAGGGAGCATACATTGACTGTTATGAGTCGGGCAAAAATCATATCTCCCGTCATGCGAACGTATTTGCGATTTTATACGATGTTGCAAATGAGGAGCAAAAAGCTAAAATAATCGAAAATGTGTTGGAGAACGATAAAATTACGAAGATAACAACACCATATTTTGAGGGATTTGAGCTTGATGTTATGGGAAAAATCGGTCATTTTGACTTTATTGAAAATACGATTAAAACATATTGGAAGGGTATGCTTGATTTAGGAGCGACAACTGTATGGGAAGAATATAATCCAAATCTGAGCGGAGCGCAGCACTATGAAATGTATGGCAATAAATATGGAAAGTCCTTGTGTCATGCATGGGGCGCATCTCCCATATATCTGCTCGGCAAGTATTATCTTGGTGTTACACCTACATCAAGCGGATATGAAACATTTGAGGTTAAACCTTATTTGGGTGGTTTTAAATTCATAGATGGTGTTGTACCTATTAAGGACGGAAGTGTAAGAGTAAAACTATCTCAGGATAAATTAAGCGTTGTGGCAACTAAAAATGGCGGGACACTCATCTGGGCAGGCAAGTCGTATGCATTGGAAGCTAATAAAGAATTAAACATGAACATTTAAACCGTCCGGACATTCCTTGAATAAACACCTAAAAAAGGTGACATCAGCATATGTCTATATAAAAATTACATTAACAAACAGCCTTGCTACAACAGGGTTTGGACGAAAAAGCTCACGGGCACAAAATAGGTAGAATCCTTATGGCATCTATTTCGTACACAAAAGCCACGTCGGAACAAGTTACGCTTGTTCCGATTTTTTATTGCATAAAAAATCAGTCACCCGCTTCACTGCTCCTCCTCTTTCGCAAAAGGTCACATTCGCGTCGGCTATTCGGTTGCAAGCGCCCTCATAACGCCTTTGGCTCATTGCCAACCTTTTTCGAGCTGCGCCTTCGGCACATATATATCCAAATTGTTCACCTCGTCCAGAAAAAGCGGTCAAAATAGATGCAATCTGTTTTGACCGCATTCTTATGCGGTTTTTGAGCATTTTTGAAAATTCGATTTGACTAAAAAACAGTAGATGCACTATAGCGTTTGACCGGATTTAAATCGGGGACACCGTAAAAATCAAATATAAAATCAATTCAAAAAACACTAATGTACAAAACAGATGCAATGTATATTACACTGTCCGGTATTGTTATGCTTGTCAAACCGCTGCAACCGGAAAATGTGCCACCTCCAACGCTTGTTACGCTTGGTGCTATACTAAAAAAGCAGACACAAATATGCAATTCTCCCTTTGCCAAAAATGGGACTGTGAAAAAGCCTCAAAAACAAGGAAGAGCTTTGAAATATAAAGCCCTTCCTTGTTTTTATTTTACACTTCCATAATGATTGGCAATATCATAGGACTACGGTTTGTTTTTTCATAGATATACCGTGAAATGCTGGATTTCACGCTGTTTTTAACGGTTGTCCAGTCGACGGCTTTTCCGTTCATGCAGTGTTCGATGGAATTTCGGGCAACGCTACGGACATGATCAATCAGATCCTCTGCCTCGCGGACATACACAAAGCCTCTTGAAATAATGTCCGGTCCGGCAACCAGGGTTTTAGTAGAGGAAGAAAGGGTTGCAACCACAATAATCAAGCCATCCTGTGCCAGGTGTTTTCTGTCTCTTAATACAATATTGACGACATCGCCGACACCGAGGCCGTCAACCAGAACCTTTCCAGCCTGTACAGAGCCGTTAATTTTTGCGCCGCGTCCGTCAATTTCCAAAACCGTCCCGTTATTTAGAATAAAGGTGTTCTCCGGTGCAATACCCATTTTTTCTGCCAACGCGGCATGCTGCACCAGATGACGGTGCTCGCCATGCACCGGAATGAAGTATTTTGGTTTTACCAACGCTAAGATCAACTTCAGTTCCTCTATGCAGGCGTGTCCGGAAACGTGTACCTCGGAGAGGGATTTGTAAATGACCTCTGCACCGATTTTAAACAGCTCGTTGACCACGTTTGCAACAGATTTCTCGTTGCCGGGGATTGGTGTGGCAGAAATAATAATCAGATCGTTTGACGTGATTTCCACCTTGCGGTGATCGGAAAATGCCATTCTGGTCAATGCGCTCATTGGCTCGCCCTGACTTCCGGTGGTGATAATGACCACCTGGCTCGGATTGTAGCGGTTGATCTGATCCAAATTAATCAGAACGCCCTCCGGAATTTTCATGTAACCAAGCAAAATTGAAATTTCCACAATATTTTCCATGCTTCGTCCGGAAACTGCCACCTTTCTGCCGTTTTTCACAGCAGCGTTAATAATCTGCTGCACGCGGTGAACGTTTGAAGCAAAGGTTGCTACAATGATACGCTTGTTACAGCCTTTAAAAATTTCCTCAAATTTTTCGCCGACGCTCCGCTCACTCATGGCAAAGCCCGGCCGTTCCACGTTTGTACTATCTGAAAGGAGCGCTAACACACCCTGCTTTCCCAGCTCGCCTATGCGGGTCAGATCAATCACATCACCCACAATCGGGGTGGTGTCAATTTTAAAGTCGCCCATGTGCAGAACAATACCCATCGGTGTGGTGATTGCAAGCGCTGCGGAGTCTGCAATAGAGTGATTTGTGCGGATAAATTCCACAGAAAAATATTTTCCTGCGCTGACGGTTGTTCCGGTTTTTACACTGTTTAGTTTCACTCTGGACAGAAGATTATGCTCCTTGAGCTTGTGTTCCACTAAACCGAGTGTCAGACGCGTTCCATAGACAGGAACATTGATTTCCTTTAAGAAATAAGGCAACCCGCCGATATGATCTTCGTGTCCGTGTGTTAAGAAGATGCCGCGCACCTTGTCCCGGTGCTTTTCTAAATAGCTGATGTCGTTGATCACTAAGTCAACGCCCGGCATATCGTCGTCCGGAAAGGACATGCCGCAGTCCACCAGAATAATTTCGTTTCCATACTCCAGAGCGGTCATATTCTTTCCGATTTCGTCCAGACCGCCGAGGGGAATCAGTTTTAATTTACTTTTTTTTGCCACAATATTACCTCCATGTTTATGCCGTTCCATACTTCGGCATACGAAAAAAAATCTCCCGTATGGAAAACAAACCCGGTTCTAACGCAAAAAAATGCCTAAAACGTGCCTGCATGCACAAAAAGAAAACTCGACCGGTTTTGTTGAGAGCCTGCATGTTGTTCCTGAATTGCCTCTGCCTTGCGCAGCGCGGCGGATCAGGCTGATTGTTCGTATTATATAACACAAAAAACGATCCTCTGTGTTACTTTTCATCCGGTATATCCGGACTAAAATCCGTTCATCATAGTAAGCAAGGCGAGTTTTGCTCCTTGCATACGTTACTATTAGTATAACACATTTTCCCTCCTTTAGTCAACCTATTTTTCTATTACAGGCAAAATTTTGTTGATATTTCGTTTTTTCTCTTGACAAACAGGACTGTAACCTATATAATTAGTTTGAAATTTTATGAGGAGTGGATGAATATGCCGATTATTGATATGCCCTTGGAGGAGCTTCGAACCTATCAGGGGAGAAACCCGAAGCCGGAGGATTTTGAGGAATACTGGGATCGTGCGATTGCGGAAATGAAAGCAACCGATCCGCAGGTGGAGCTGATTCCGGCAGATTTTTGGTCGCCGGTGGCAGATTGCTATGACCTTTATTATACAGGTGTGCATGGAGCAAGGATTCATGCAAAGCTTTTAAAACCAAAAAACATTACAAAGCCATGTCCGGCGGTGCTGCGTTTTCATGGCTACCATGGCGCGAGCGAGCCTTGGATGAGCTATTTGGCTTATGCAGTGTCTGGCATGATTGTTGCACAGATGGATTGCCGCGGACAGGCTGGAAAATCCATTGACGTTGGAGGAAATTCCGGAAATACCATGCTGGGACACATTATCCGCGGTCTCAAGGATTCGCCGGATCGGCTGCTGTTTCGGGATGTTTTCTTAGATACGGCAGAGCTTGCCGGAATCCTGATGGATATGGAGGATGTGGACGAGACAAGAGTTGGAGTCGGCGGCATGAGTCAGGGCGGTGCGCTCACCATTGCCTGTGCGGCATTAGAGCCAAGAATTAACCGCGCTTGCGCCAATTATCCGTTCTTGTGCGACTATCAGCGCGTTTGGGAAATGGATTTAACCGATTCTGCATATGGAGAGCTTTGGGGCTTTTTCCGTGAAAACGATCCGCGTCATGAGCATGAAAAGGAAATTTTCAAAAAGCTGGGTTATATCGACCTGCAATACTTAGCGCCGCGTGTTAAGGCAAAATTTCGGATGAATACCGGACTGATGGACACAATTTGTCCGCCGTCCACGCAGTTTGCGGCATATAACAAGATGACCTGCGAAAAGGAGTCGATTATCTATCCGGATTTCGGACACGAATTTTTACCGGATGAGACGGAAATGAGTTATCAATTCTTTTTAGAAATGTGATAAGGAAAGGAATATAAAAATGGTTACAATTTCAAATGAAAATCTGAAAGTTGAGATTTCCTGTTTGGGAGCAGAGATTCAGAGTGTGAAACAAAATGGGGAGGAACTCATTTGGGAGGGTGACCCGGCTGTCTGGAGCGGACATTCTCCGCTGCTCTTTCCGATCTGCGGCGGCTTAAAGGAGGATCGGTACACCTATGCCGGAAAGGAATATACCCTCCCAAAGCACGGATTTGCGCGTCATAGTGAGTTTCAGATTGAGGAGGTAACAGCAGACCGTGCCGTTTTCAGTCTGAAAAGCAGTGAAGAAACAAAAAAGGAATATCCCTTTGATTTTCTCCTGACGGTGACCTATCAGTTAGAGGGAGACAAGCTTTTTGTGACCTATAACGTAAAGAATCTGACTGACGGAGAGATGTATTTTTCGATTGGTTCTCATGAGGCATATGCCTGCCCGAATGGGATTGAGGAATACAGCGTGATTTTTGAAAAGGAAGAAAATCTGGACGCAGTGGTTTTAGACGGAAACACGCTAAGCGATCAAACTGTCCGCATTGGGGAACAGGTGCGTGAACTGCCGCTTCGGTACGAGTATTTTGCGGTGGATGCACTGGTATTTTTAAATCTGAAATCCCGTGCAGCAACGCTCCGGAACAACCGAACCGGAAAGGAAATCAAGGTGGAATTTCCGGGTGCGGATTACTTCCTGATCTGGACAAAGCCGCAGGCAAAATATATCTGCTTAGAGCCGTGGTGCGGCTGTCCGGACTTTACAAAAAGCTCTTATGAACTTACCGAAAAACGCGGAATCATTCGGGTAACAAGAGGCGAAACCTGTACCAGAAAGCATATGATACAATTTTAATTGTCAGAAATAAAAAACAGACCGTTTGCGTATCAAGGCGATGTGCTTTGATACGCTCAAACAGTCTGTTTTTTTCTTAGAAGATTACTTCCATACCGCCCACAGGTCGGATGGCAAGCACATGACAGCTGCCCTGACCGAGGACATTTTCGATTTTTTCTTTAAAATCTGCTAACAAATCGTGCGGAACAAATGCCTGCACTGTGCCGGCAAAGCCGCCGCCGTGTACGCGATATGCGCCTGCGTCGCCCAACAGCTCGTCACATAGCGCCAGGGTCAGAGAAACTGCCTGGTGGAGCGGTGCGGAGGCGGAATAGATGTTTTGCAGATACATGTAGGAGGAATAGCCGGATTTTTTCAGCATGTCGCAAAATGCCTCAAAATCGTTTTCCCGGAGCGCTGCAACCTCATCCTGTGCGCGTTGATTATCGTTAAAGAAGTGAATGGCACGGAGAACTGCACGGTCGTTTCCGAGCTTTTGCCGTACCTCCGGAATCTTTTTCATGAATTCCTCCGGATCAACATCCCGGAGATATTCCTTGCCGAAAATTTCTGCAACAGCGCGCATCTCTTTTGTAATACCGGCATAGTCGTCGGTCAGATCGGCATGATCTGCGCCGGAATCAATAATGCAGAGCGCATGTCCGCTGGACGGGAAATCAAACTCTACCTTGCGAATCATTGGGGTTTTTGGATCTTTAAAATCAATCGCAACGACTGAACCAACCGAGGATGCCATCTGATCCATCAGACCGCAGGGCTTTCCGAAGTAAACGTTTTCTGCATACTGACCGATTTTTGCGATTTCTACGGCATCCACCTCTCCGTTTGCAAAAAGACTGTTGACCATGTTTCCCACTATAACCTCAAACGCTGCCGATGAACTCATGCCGGAGCCTTTTAAGACATTGGAGACAGTGTAAGCGTCAAAGCCGGCAAGCTGGTATCCCATATCGGAAAATTTCTTTAAAATACCGCGGATCAGGGCTGCTGCGCGATCGAATTGCTCCGGATGGATTTCCAGGTCGTCTAAGTCGATTTCATCCATGGGATACCCCTCAGACTGGATTCTGACAGTGTTTGTGCCGTTTAGGGATACTGCTCCGATCACGTCTAAATTCAGGCTTGCTGCTAAAACACAGCCATGCTGGTGGTCGGTGTGATTACCGCCGATTTCGGTTCTGCCCGGAGCAGAGAAAAGACGGATTTCCTCGGACTCACCAAAGGTTTTGGCAAAGCCGCCGATCACCTTCTCAAATCGTTTTGCATATTTCTCAGTTTCCTCCGGCTCGCATGCATAAATGTAAGCAAGCTGATCTCTGTATGCGTTTTCTTTCAGTTTTTTTAATAATTCTTTTGTTTTCATTTGTTTTCCTCCTGTATTCTGGCTGCTTTCACCGTATTCCTCATTAACATCGCAATCGTCATAGGTCCGACGCCGCCTGGAACGGGAGTGATCGCGCCTGCAACCTTTTCACATTCCTCAAAATCGCCATCCCCTCCCCGCTTCTTTTCGGCCATCCGGTTAATTCCGACGTAAATTACCACTGCGCCTTCTTGGCTCATGGCGGCAGG
>RQCD01000091.1 GCA_008668455.1 Clostridia bacterium | reverse complement strand
TGTTTTTCGACAGGGTTGGAATTGCCGTTGCAGCAGTTGTCTGCCTGACGCTGCTCTTAACCATCTTCTGTGCAAAAATTGGCGGATGTATTCTTCCGATGCTCGCAAAACGCATCGGTTTTGACCCTGCCGTTATGGCAAGTCCCTTTATCCCCACAATTGGGGATGCACTTTCTCTGGCAATCTACTTTAAAATTGCAGTTTTTCTGCTGCATATTACGATTTAACAGAGCAGGGCGAAATCAATCGCCCTCTCACACATCAGCCGTGAATTTGATATGATTATTTTAACACACAAAAACACAAGGCATACGCCTTGTGTTTTTGACTCATACAATTTATTTTACCGTCATTGTTCCGTTTTCCATCGTAAAGGAAATGGACTCGCTTGTGCAGTACGGCTTCATTTCCTCTGTTGTCCAGACAAAGGTTTTAGCTGTATAATTTCCGTCTGCAAGACCGGTGACGGAAAGATTTGTTGAGAGGGTTGCTGTCCGCTCTGCCATAAAGGAGGACGGTTCACCGATGCCATTTTCTGCATCTTCCTTAATGATTCCGCCCATGGTTGTTGTTGTATCGATAGAGGTACCGTCATTAAATTCATATGCTGTGCCAGCTTCATTTAATTCCACATAGGAGGGAGCGTCTGCATGAATGATGGATTCTACCTTTCCGTCCTTATAAAGCACGGTCATCATATCCGGGGTTTTTCCGTCCTCGTAATAGTCAAATGCAGAACGAATGCTTCTTCCTTTGATGTTGCTCATAGAAATACCGGTAAATCCTGCTTCGCTGTCGTAATTAACTGCGTCTGCATAGTTTTCAAACAGAGCAATATATTTCACCTTATAGCTAACCCTAATTCTCTGATCCTGATCGTTAAAGCCAGCCGTGAAACGGATTCTTGAATCTGCGTCTGCATTTCTTGAAAGAGAGGAAATATCAGCAATATCGGTAAACCAATATCCCGGAACTGTTCCGTTTGATACAAATGCAAATCCGTAGTTATCACGCAAAGTAACTCCGTGCCCGGATGTTTTATTCAGACTGACCTTGCTGCCGAAATAGCTTGTTCCATTAGAACACTGCTTTGCATCATAGCGATATTTAATCTTCATGTACTTGTATTTGTTCAGATCAGGAATTTCCTTATCAATTACAACTCCCAGCTCACCTCCATAACACTGCTCGGTTATCTGGAGCGAATTTGTATTTGGGTCAAAGCTGGAATAATCATCCTCCATCAGATTTCCCCAGTTGTAGAATTTCAGCGGCGTGGCGCTTACCTTTGCAGCAGAATCAAAGCTAATGACATACTGTCCGTCTACCTCTCCGCCCTGACCGTAGTCAAAGTTAACCGTATATTCAATCGTTTCGCCTAAAACGTTCTGCACGCTGTAGGTGATCGGATTGATATAGTCGATATCGCCGGAGGTTTTTGTAACAGTTGCAAGCGGATCCTGTGTGATCACCGGTTCTGCGTTTCCAAAAATGGAGCTGTCTAAGCCGTCCAGCTTATAGGTAATTGTGTGTGCAACATTGTCCACATTTGCTTCAATTCCATTGATAGAATACTTCTTAATGGAAAGATCGTATGCATTTGCATCCTCTTCATTTTCAAAAAACGCCATGTATTTCTCATAGCAGTCAAAGGTCGGATAGCCGTCTACCGTATAGCTTTCACCATTGACAAATGTGCCGCTTCGCCAAATCATAAAGAAATTAGTCCTGGTAAAGGTTGATTCCGGAATAAACTCATCCAGATTTACAACATGCTTTTCCCATGTAGTATTGGGTGTTTCATCCGAAAATGCACGCTCCCTCTTTCTGGAATTTGACAGCCCTTTATCATAGTGTAGCATCCAGCCGACAAAGTTTGAACCTCCCCAGGTTGCTCCGTCATACATAAATGCAAGTGCCGCATACTTATATTTACTTCTGTCTAATGTTTCACTAAAAATATTCTCAATGGCATTGTTGCTTGCCTGCTGCGCATGCGCCTTGTATGCATCCTGCTCCTGACTATAACCTGATTCTGCTTTTACAGCATTTGTGGTGATCGTTCCGCCTGTAAATGTTCCGTCCTGGTTTGGATAGATTGCGTAGTAGTCGCCATGTGTGGCAACCGGTTCTGTGTCTGCTGCCGATGCGATCCCGGCAAATGCTGTCTGCGACATCAAAATGCCGGCTGCAAGCAAAGCAGAAAATAGTTTTTTACCTGTTTTCATAAAAATTCCTCCTCTTTTTTTGACTTTTTCTGATCAGCCTATGCTCCTCCCTCCTCCCCTGCGCCCTCGTATCAGATTCTGCAAAATTTGCGGAAAATGTATGGGGCGGATACTTCGGGTGCACGGGGATTTTGTTCTGATCATAAGCAAACCTTTATATTAAATAATATAAAGCAAATTAATTCTGATAGGGCGGCGGGAACTTATACAGTCCGTAATTCGGCATACCGACATACACCTCTCCGGTGTTCGGATGAACAAAGGTCGTCCAGGTGCAGTACTGACCAACCGTTGCTCCGGTCGGCACAATAGAGCGTCCGGTTTCTGCCGAGGAGATCACCTGCCAGTTTTCTCCTCCATCCGTGCTCCGCAGAATGGTTGCATTAAAATCTGCCGTGGTAAAGCCATCTGCGCCATTCGGTGTGCCTGCTGAATAGAGGACATCCGGATAACGCGGATCGACTGCGAGCGTTGTCCGCCACTGATCCTTATATGCCTTGTTGTCAAGGCGCGTAATTTTGCCGTTTTGATACTTTGAAATCGTGTCTGCCTGGGCAATATACAGAATATTGTTTAAGCCGTCGTAGGCAAGCAGATTGATTCCGGAATAACCAGGCTTATTATAAATAACCGGACGATCGAAAAGCTTTTCCCAGCTCCTCCCGGCATCCTCCGACACATAGACCGACGCATAATTTTTTCCGATGGCAAAGACTTCTTTTCCAAACGGATTGTATGCGGCGGCGCATAGGAGCGTATCCGGGAGATACTCCCAGGTATAACCGCCATCCTCACTCCGAAGATTCCCGGCAAAGAATACGTTCGGCTCAACCTGTGATTGGAAGCAATAGTTATTTCTTGGTCCGCAGGTCACTGTTCCTGCCTCGGTAAAGGTTTTTCCTCCGTCATGCGTGACCTGGAGTACCTCAGTTGCATTCTCCCACTGCTTTGTTCCACAATAGAAGAAGGTATTTTCATCCACAATATAACCGCCATAGGTATGAGAATAATAGCTATCATTATAGTAGAGCGAGGTAAAGGTATCTCCGCCGTCCGTGGTATAAGCGCCCCGGTTATCCTGTGCCGGTACTAAGTATCGGCTTGGGTTATACACATTCAGAATAAACGGAGAATTGATACAAGTACCGCAGTTTCCGTTGTTGCTCCAATAAAATGTGTTTCCGCCGTCGGTACTCATTTCCACCCAGTCGGAATTCGTCCAGACCTTATTTTTATCGGTCGGATGCCACAGGGTGACCTTCCAGCGCGGCTGGTGCTTGAAGAAATCCCTTGAGGTGTTGTATTGTGTTCTCGTCCAGCTTTTTCCGCCGTCGTGTGAAACATACGATCCCACGCTCATGATATACTTCTCATCAATCCAGGTCGGATTATAGGAAATCATCATATAATCCGGATCTGCCGGAGAAATTTTTAAGTTATTGGTACAGTTCGGCGGAAAGGTGGAAGTTTCCACTGCTGTGAAGCTGTTTCCGCAATCGGTGGAGATCAGGACTCCGGAATCATCACTGATATAGACATTGTTTGGGGCAGTGGTGATTGTGGTCACACTGCCGATCCGCCTTCCGCTGATGATCTGATGCCAGGTTTCTCCATGATCCATGCTGCGGTATAAACCGGAATCATTTGCCGCAAAAACTGCACCGTTTGCCGGGCAGACTGCAATGGCTGCACCGCCAAGCGTTCCGTTTGAAAGCGTCCAGCTGTTTCCTCCGTCCAGGCTTCGGTAAATTCCAGGTCCTTGGTTCAAGCCGGCAGAAATTTCTTTCTGCATTGCCTGACCATACACGCTGTCCGGAATGGTATTGGAATAGGTGGAGAAATAGCAGATTTTACTGCCGTCAAGCTTAGCATCATACGAGGACGGATCCCAGGCAAATGCCACTCTCCAGCCCTCCTCCCAATCGGTCAGCTGTAGGGCTTGCTCATAGGAATAGCCGGTATCCTCGGAAAGGTATAATCCGGCGCCGCTATAATTCACCGCTGTATTTAACCGCAGCTTTGGCTCGCCCTTATAGGTCAACGCGATCACACGTGCAGAATTATTCGGATCGATCTCGCCGTTGCAGAGAGAGCGCGCGTTCACGTCTCTTGCACAGCGTTCCCAGGTTTCGCCGCCGTCTAAACTCCGGAAATTATGCCCGGCATCCGAAAAGGACATCAGGATATTTCCGGTGGAATCGGAGGTGAGATGGAGAATTGCCTGTGCACCCTCTCCGCCAGCAATTCCCATCTGCTTCAGCTTTCGGGAACGGAATGGAATTGCTGTCCACTCGTTGCCTGCACGATTTTGATCATCGTAGACAGGCTTTCGCACTGTGACAGTCTGCTCCGCCGATGCTGCGATCGGGGTTTGACTCTCGTCCTGTCTCCAGGCAAATGCCTTTGCCTGATAATCGCCCTCCGGGAATTTCCCGGCATGCAGCCTTACGGTGGTTTTATTCTCAAAAGTTGTTTCAGAAAGTCTGACTGCCAAAAGCCGCCTATCCTCATAGAGAGCGGCAGCCACCCTTGCCCCCGTCTGGGGAGTATCGGATAGTGTTGCCTCAATCACATTTCCGTTTTGCGCAATTGCAAGCGCCGCATCATATTGGATTCCCGAAAAGGCCTCTGCCTCCGCTCTGGTTTTAAACAAGGCAAGCCAGCGGATCTGCACCTGGTACATCATGTTCTCACCCTGGCGGTTTCCCAAATAAATCCGAAAGCCGTCAGAATCCTGCATATTCGTTTTCTTGGTTACCTCGCTGATATCCGCAATATCGGAAAGCCACTCCCCGATATAATAACCAATCTCCAAATCCTCCCGGAGTGTGCCGATATTGGTGGAATAACCCGATCCTCTGCCGATTCCGCTCGTGATAAAATAGGAAGACCCCTGCGCCAGCATGTAGCGGTATTCCATTTTTGCGTACTTGTATTCCGAAACATTCGGAATGGTTCTGTCAATTTTTAAATTATTCGCTCCGCCGTATCCGGTGTAAACCTCTAATGCCTCTGCCTCCGGATCGTACCGGACGGAATTATAGGAATCAAACGAATAAGGAATGTTATAATTAAAAATTGAATAGTCTGATTCTGCATAATGCTCCGGCGTATCAAAAGCAATCACAAAGGGTTCTTCTGCCGCCGCGCCCTCTGCCAGGCAGAGGGCGAGAAACGCCCCTGCCAGACACATTTTTAATAATTTTCTCATTTTTTTATCCCTCAATTTCGTACGGCGGTGCAAATTTATACAAGCCGTAGTTCGGCAGTCCTGCATAGACATAGCCTGTTTTCGGATGAACGAACATTGCCCAGGTGAAATAATTTCCAACCAGCGGTCCGTCCGGAACAATGGACTGATCGGTATCCGCAGAGGAGATCACCTGCCAGGTTTCGCCGCCGTCTAAGCTGCGGTAAATGGAATGAATTAAATCATACGTAGTAAAGCCCTCTACACCGTTCGGCACACCGCCGGTATAAATCACATTCGGATGAATCGGATCAACCGCTAAGGTGGTTCTCCATTTATCCTTCATCTGCTCACAGTTTAAACGGGTAATTTGTCCGTTTTCATACTTCGCAACCGTATCTGCCTGCGTGAAATACAGAATATTGTTAATGCCGTCATACGCTAAGTTGTTGATGCCGGAATATGCCTCGTTATCATA
Organism: Clostridia bacterium; assembly: GCA_008668455.1. Lineage (GTDB taxonomy): Bacteria > Bacillota > Clostridia > UBA1381 > UBA1381 > RQCD01. Next base: position 23,386 of record RQCD01000091.1, on the reverse strand, counting down.
AATAATCGGCCGGTCAAAGAGCTTTTCCCAAGTGACGCCGGTATCCTTAGAGACATAAACTGCGCTATAATTTGCACCGATTGCAAACAGCTCGTTTCCGTTCGGGTTATAAGCGGCTACACACATAATGTAGTCCGGAAGCGCCTGCCAGTTATAGCCTGCGTCTTCACTCCGGAGATTTCCGGCAAAGTAAATATTCGGATTCACCTGCGACTGGAAGCAATAGTTATTTCTCGCACCGCTCGAAACCTCTCCGATATTGGTGAAGCTTTTTCCGCCGTCGTGCGTGATAATCAGATTGCTGACCGCCGCCTCCCAGGAATTGGTGTTGCAGAAGAAGAAGGTATTCTCATCCACCACATAGCCGCCGTAGTTGTGCGATTTGCCCGGATTTGCCGGGAAGCTGTCTAATGCCGTAAAGCTATAGCCGCCGTCTAAGGTAAGCGCGCCCTGGAAATCCTGTGCCGGAACAAGGTAATAGTCCGGATTATAAACGTTCAGCCAGAACGGACTGTTGATGCACGTTCCGCAGTTTCCGTTATGATTCCAGTGGAAGGTTCTTCCGCCGTCCTCGCTTGATTCTACCCAGTCGGACGTTGTCCAGGCTTTATTCTCATCTGTCGGATGCCATGCGGTGATTTTCCAGCGGAACTGATGCTTGTAGAAATCCAGAGATTCATCATACTCGGTTCTTGTCCAGCTTGTACCGCGGTCATGCGAAACAAACGATCCGATCTTATTGACATCCGGATGATTATAGGAAATCATCATATAGTCTGAGTTTGCCGGAGAAACCTTTAGGTTATTCACATATTCGCCCGGATAGGATGCACTTGTGATCCGCTCAAAGGTCTTTCCGCGGTCGGTGGAGATTAAAAGTCCGTTATCATCTGTTGCATAGACATTATCCGGCTCGTTTAAGAGCGTGGTAACACTCCCTACCTTGCCGGAGATCACAACCTCCCAGGTGTTGCCATGGTCGGTACTGCGATAGAGTCCCTCCGGAGAGGCTGCAAATACCGTACCGTCTGCCGGGCTGACTGCCGGCGGACACGCGCCTAAATCCGCATTCACTAATTTCCAGCTATAGCCGCCGTCCTCCGAACGGTAGAAGCCCGGACCTTCATTATATCCCTTTTCCATCTGCCATTTCAGAGCCGTTCCGTAGTTATCGTCCATAACCTTGCGCTGACAGGTGGTGAAATAACAGATTTTACTGCCATCGAGCTTGGTGTCATACGAGGTCGGATCCCAGGCAAAGGCAACGCGCCAGCCGGTTTCAATCTCGCAGTACGGCAGAGTATTCTGATAGGAATAGCCGGTATCCTCTGAAAGATACACGCCTGTTCCGCAGTAATGAAAGGTATCGTTTTCCACTCTTGGAGCTCCATTGTGCGTATATGCCACCACACGCTTGGAGTTGTTCGGGTCAATTTCTCCGGTACTCAAAGAGTTCGCATTCACATCTCTTGCACAGCGTTCCCAGGTTTCGCCGCCGTCTAAGCTGCGGAAATTCTGTCCGGCATCCGAGAAGGACATCACAATGTCGCCGGTGGTATCGGTGGTGACATACAAAATCGCCTGACCGCCTTCGCCGCCCTCATAGCCCTGCTCCTTCATTTCCTTTGTGACAAACGGAACCTCCTCCCAGACCTTATTCCGGGTATTGTTCACATCATATTCCACTCCGTCCGGGAAGCGTTCAAACACAACCTCTCCGTCCGCTCCCGGCTCTTGCGCGTCTCCCTTGGAAACTGCCATAATGTCGCGGTATGCCCAGTGTGTCGGAGAAAGATCGGAATAGGGGTTTTTAATTTCCTCCGCCTGAGATAAATCCGTTCCGATCACGCGGTTTAACACTGCAACAATCTGCGCACGCGTCACCTCGGAATCCGGCAGAAATGCGCCGTTATCTCCAATCATCAGACCGTTTCCGCCGCATGCGGTAATTGCCGCATAGTCCGGATCGCTGATATCCACATCCGAAAAGCGCATCGTCTTTTCCGTATCTAAAATTCCCATCCGGTAAAGCATTTCGGAAAGCTCGCGCCGGGTAAGAATCTGATCGGGCAGAAACGCTCCGGAACCGGCAATAATTCCGTTTTCCGCAAGCTTTTTCACATCCTCATAATACCAGGCATTTTCCAAAACGTCCGGGATTTCCAAAGGCTCTTCCGAAACATCCGCCGAAACAATTCTCGAAATCATCGCCGCCGCTTCCGAACGCTTTACCCCGGCATCCGGGAGGAAATACTGATTGTTATATCCGCTCACATACTTTGCAGATTTGACCGAGATTTTATCTCCGGTCGGCGTGTAGGTGACGGTTTTGGTGATTTTTGCATTCGGATCGTCATCCGGCTCGGAGAAGGCTTTCGCCTCCTCCTCCGAAGAAAAGAATCCGAGATAGTCGATATAAATATCCGCGCCGGTCGTCCAGCCTGCGGTGGAGGTGACCGGAACGAGCGTAAATTCCGACGGATGCGCAAAGTCCGGAATATGTGCAACATCCTCATACCATTTTCCGTCCGTCTTTCCCTGATAATCGAACAGAACATGCTCCTTGATGCCGTCTAAAATGGTCGCACACGCCTGCTCATTTACCGTTCCGGTCAGGTAATAACGGATTTTTACATACACATCACTTCCGAATGTGAAGTCCGGACGCACAATTACGCCTGCCTTTTCCACATAGTTCGGATTGACCACCAGGCATCCGTGTGCCTGGTCATGCCGGACAGAAACCTCCGGATTGGAAACTGCTTCTGCCGCATGAATATTGGCTGTGAAATCCAGCACATTTTTTTCCGCTGCAAAGACTGCGCCCTGTGCCATCATTCCTGCCGCTAAAATGAAACTAATCAGCTTTTTCAATTGCGCACCTCCTAATCAATGATAAACATTTCAATCGCCCATCCCCATTTTAAAACGGTCAAGATTCTGGAACGGTCGTTTCCGTAATGCACAAAGTCCTTCACGTCCTTATAGGTCTGCGTGGGGTTATAGGTATCATTGATATAAACTTTTTTCGTTTTGCTGTCATACCGATGCAGAGAATTTAACCCAAAGAAATCAATTCTCTCCACCGTCAGATTCAGACTGTCCGGAGAACCTGTGAAGTCGGTCAGATCCTGTGTGGTGCAGCGTGCATATCCGTCCACAACATCATAAACATCCAAAAATGCCATTCTCGGATAGGTCAGCATATCGCCATAGATCCGGTTTGAGCTGCCTTTAAAGGCTTTGTTCGGGTCAGTCTCGCTTGCGTCATACACGAGCCGGATCGCTGTGATATGGTTTTTGCTGTCCACATCATACCAGACAATATCGCCCTTTTCCAGCTCATAGGTGTCCTTGTAAACGCCGCCGTCCACCGGCTTTACCGTTTTGTAATACTTTTCCTCGGTTGCATAAACGGTGTCGACTCTCTGTGATGTTCCGATTTTCAGCAGTGTGCCGACTTCCTCGGCATCCTCCATATAAACCTCGCTGATTTTCTCAATCATGCCGACATCATAGCCCTTGATCGTGTCGGTAGATGCTGCGGAATCGTCAATTACTACGATTACGTCTGCCGCCGCGTTATTGGCCGTCACACTGTAAGCGTCGATCAGGTAGGACTTATCGTACTCGAAATAATCGTCCACAGCGGAAAATTTAAAGTCCTGCGCGGTTGCGCCGTCTAAATTTGCCGGAACTACGCATACTAACGTGCTTGGTCTGCCGGCAACCACAACCGGGTATCTTCCCCAGGTCGGACCTGCTGCCTTATACCACTGCTTGGACGGGTTATCCATCATAGAGGAAGCATAGATCATACGGAAGCTGTCCTTGGTTTCCTTTTCACCCGGCTGACGTGCTAAATAGCTCACACCGGGAGTAACTTCCTTCGGCTGATTGTTATACGGCGTATCAATTTCTGCAATCAGTCCGTCACTGTTTAAGCGATAGCGGATCAGCTGCGGAATCGGTTCGTCTGTTCCCTTTTTCAGAATGTCTAAAATATCGTCCTTTTCTGCCTTGTAGCTTTTGCCGTCTACCTTAACCCTTTCTGCTGCACGCATACCGCTCACCAGCGCACCGTCCTGCGTGAAGATTTTGAAATAAAGCTTGTCGTCCTCATCCCGTCCGGCACGAACCAGATATCCGTAGGACATATCGGAGGATACCGCCTCAATCCAGACAATCCGGTTCTGACAGTCGAAATACATTTTCATTTTTTTCCCGGAGGAAATATTCACAGGGTTGGTATATTGGTTAAAATATTCGGACTCTGTCTGATACCGGTCAGAGCCGATTGTGATTTCATAGCCATAATCACCCTCGCCGATATAGGTCATAATATCGGTTTTAACGGTATTCGAGCTATAGAGCGTGACTGCGTCCTTATCCAGGCTTTCTGCCACTGACAGGATGTAATTGTCCTTAATACCGGAAATTTTAACTTCCTTTCCATCCTGCAGAACATCCACCGTCTGGTACTGCTCCAGATCAATCACAAAGCTGCCGTTTTTCTCATACAGCTTGTTGTGTTCGGTATCGTTCCGGCGCACGATAAAGGTTTTTAAGGAGGTGACAAGAACCGTTTCATACCGTCCGTCCTGGTTTGCGTCCACCAGGCGCACCTTTCCGTTTTTCGGAGTCAGGTATTCCGGAATGTATACGCCGGCATATTTGCCGTTATAGATCAGCGTTTTTCCGGCGTCCAGCCGCGCTGTTTTAATATTTTTTCCGTCGTCATACCGGTAGGTGTTATTTTCAAAGGATTCAATCTCCAAAGCGTCTATTTCCAGAATGTCGGTATATTTTTCAACGTCTAAAACGGCGATGACGGTGTCAACATTGTCCTTTGTCTGCACCACATAGCGCACCCGGCAGCCTAACAGGTCATTTAAGCTGATTGCCGTATCATATCTGATCCCGTCGATCAAAGCTGCGCCTGTTCCGCAGCCCTCGCTTTTGTCCAGCTGGGTTCTCTCTGTCCCCCGGATCGTGCCCTGCCGCAGCTCGGCGTCGAAATGTCCTTCCAGATAGCTTTCCTCGGACATTTCAAACTGCATTTTTCCGTTCTCAAAGCGGATCTTTCCTTCCTCTGTCATTAAGGCATGATATAAAAATTCCGACATTTCGCGATAGGTAACCCCTGCGTCGTAATCCTGTACATAGCTTAAAAGTCCAAGCTTCTGCGCCGCGTTTACATAACCCTTTTCGTACTTTGCAATCTGCTCATAGCCAAGCTCGGTTACAACCGCTTTAATCACAGCCGTGCTTTTTACCTCGCCGTCCGGATTGATTTTTCCGTCCGACGCTGCTTCCAAATATCCGCGCTTGACCGCATAGTTCAGATAAGCCGCATGCGCCTCATCCGTATCCGGATAGCGTAAGGTATTGTCGCGTTCGTCCTTTGCAGAGAAGTAATAGATCATCCGGGCAAAGTCTGCGCGGGTGACTGCCTTTTGACTGTCTGTACAGTCACTTTCTGCAAAAATCCCCAATGCCATCAGGGCGATTGATTCGTTATTTTTCAGAGGGATTTTTTCCGGTTCCTCCGGTTTCTCCTCTGCCGCTGTTTCCTCCCTGGAAGTCTCCTCCAGGAGCGCGCCCTCCTCCTCGGAGATGGATTCTGCCTGCGCCGTTTCCTCCGGAAGTACGTCTTCCTCCGCCAAAACCGGCAGGGAAACTGCGCAAAGCTGCGCTGCAATCAGGATTGCAATGATTTTTTTCAACATGTTATCCCTCCATAATCTTACTGATTAATACTGCCGCCTCTGCCCTGGTTGCATAGTTTTTCGGGCGGAAGCTTGCGTCCTCATAGCCGGAAATCAATCCGGATTTTAAGAGTGCGTCCACAGCTTCCTTTGCGTACTCGGAAACCTCGGCAAAATCGGACGCTTCAATCTCTTTTTCTGCTGTAAGCTTTTCCCCTGCCGCACGATAAATCATCACAGCAAGCTGCTCTCTTGTGATCAGCTCGTCCTGCGCAAAATGCGTTTCGTCCATACCGGACACAAAGCCCGCCTCTGCTGCCGCCATAACTGAATCATAAAACCACTGATCCCTGGTCACATACGAAAATTCCTTAGTATACGCATCGCTTGTCTTTCCTGCTGCCTTTACGAGCATTGCCGCAAATTCTGCACGGGTCACATTGGCTGCCGGGTCAAACTGATCCTCCGTTTTTCCGGAGATAATCTTCTGATCGTACAGCTTTTGGATGCTTTCCTTTGCCCAGGCATATGCTTCACAGTCGGTAAACGGGAATTCTTTCTCCTCCGTCTTATCCTCCGGCTTTGTTTCCGGTTTCTGAACCGGTACTCCGATCACAGCTGCGCCGCCCTTTGAGGTGACCTTGCCGGATGATGATGAGGAGGACGAGGAGGAGGAAGATGACGAGCCGGAAGATCCGCTGGTATTTTCCTTTTTCTGATCCTCCGCACGCTTTTCCTCCTCAAAATTCTGAATCAGAATCGCTTTGAAATTTTCTCTTTCTTTTTGGGCTTGAGAAAGGAAATTATAATATACCATCGCGATATTTTCCACTGATTTCAGATATGTTTCGTACTCTCCGTCGGCAAAGCCGAGATAGGAGAGACTGTCCTCCGCAAGCTTTTGTGCATCCTGCCATTCCTTGATCCGGTCTAATTCCGTTAAAAATGTTTCCCTCAGGAAGGACGCTTCAAATCCGCTATAGGCTTCTTCCTTTAACGCTGTCTCTAAGATCTGCTCCTGAATTTCCTTAGAAAGCTTCTGATAGCGTTTATATAAAGAATTCTGCGCAAGCTCATATCCTCCCTCGCGGAACAGCTTCTGCAAGCTTTCCGGATCGGTGACATTCGCTTTGATTTTTGCAAATTTTACGCTTCTTTTCATCAGTCCGGAATAGTTTTGTTCTGTATAGCTTCCGGTATGTACCAAAATCTCTTTATAAAAGAATGGCTTTTCCTTCTCTGTCAGTACCTCTGCCTCCGGGCATACGAAATAGAGAAAATCCTTTTGTTCCGTTAAAAATTCTTCAAGCGTTTCTTCTTTTGCAGTATTTAACCCATTTAAAAATGTACTGATTTGCTCCGGAGTAAACTCCTTGACGGTCGTTTTCACCAGAATAGTATATGGGATTTCCTCTCCCAAAACATTCGTCACAACCAGCTCCACCGGCTGACTGTAATCTGCATCCGGATCAAGCTCTGCGCCTGCACCCGGAGAAAAAGTCAGAATCGGTGCGGACGGTTTTTCTCCCGGCATAATTTCTGTGTTAATTGAAATGGTATGCGCCACACGGTCGATTGTGCCGCTGCTCTTTCCGATTGCCGCTGTTAAAACGGAATCGTCATATTTCTCTGCGTCCTCCTCCGTCTCAAAAAATGCCAGATACCGGAGCGAATGCTTTGCCGAAATTTCTCCCATTTTCTCACTTTCGTACTGGTAAGCCGTGTACAAATCAAGCTTGTCTGCGGAAGCTTCCCCTAACACCTCCGAGAGAGAGTAAATATCCTCCTGCCATGCTCCGGCATTTTTAACCTGCCGGCTTTCTGCCCAGTTTTCCTTTGCACCGCTTAGAAAAACAATTGTATAGTCCAGGCTGTCGCCTTTTTTTCTGGGGGTTACGTTCTCATATTTCTGCAAAACCTTGCAATAAGGCAGACTCACACTCTCCTCCGGCGTAATCTCGATCAAACTCTCCATCACACGGTTAAATGATGTCTCCAGTGCGCCTGTGCCGGCGTTGTAGCTGATTCCATCTGCTAAAACCTCTTTTGCATTCGAAAGACTGCCGTCCTCCTGTGCGCAGAAATCTACATATTCCGCTGATGCCGCACCGCCTAAAAGGCATGCTGCAAACAGCAAGAGTCCAATTCTTTTTTTCATATTATCACCATTATCCTTTATTATCCCTTTACCGCTCCTGCAATTAATCCCTCTGTGACATATTTATTTCCAATGATATAAACCGTGATAACCGGCACTAAGGCAAGTCCTGTTGCGGCAAGAATCAGATTCCATGCCGTTGCCGCCTCGCCGGTATTCTTAAATTCTTTGGAATCTGAACGGAGATGCCTATGACGGCTATGTGGAGGCAGAGGTGCAATGGGCGCATGAATTTGACTGGTACGACCAGGGAATCACCTTAGAGGACGCGGACGGCAACCAAATCGAAACACAAATCATTGCCGAGCATGCTGCAATTCCGCGTTTTCGTTCCCGGTTCATCTTCAGGGTCTCCGTGCCGCCAATGGGGTATCGCGCTTTGAAGCTAATCCAAAATCGCAAAGAACCGGAAAGCTGCTCCCCGGATGCGCCGGAGGTGATCGAAACAGACCGTTTCCGATATACAGTTTCAAAGAAAAACGGCTGCATCGCAGAGGTCTTTGACAAGGAAAAGAACTGCATAACCGCAAAAAACCTGTTCGCCCCGGTCTGCTATGAGGACGAAGGAGACACCTGGTGCTTTAATATTGAGCATTACGGAGAAAAGCTTGGCGAATTTCAGCTGATGAAAGCAGAGCTTTGCGAGAGCGGCGCGCTGACGGATCAGCTTCGGCTGACCTTAAAATACCGCGACTCTCTCTTAATGCTGCAATACCGGTTTTATAAGCAGGAGAATTATTTTGATCTTTCCTATACGGTCAATTGGAATGAGGCGCATACGGTGTTCAAGCTGGACTGCGAAACAGACGCTCCGTCTGTCTTAGCTGCAACACCATATGGGCAGATGCAGCGCGAAAAATCCTTATTGGACAAGCCTATGGGCGAATGGATCAAAGCCGGGAATCTGCTGTTTCTCTCCGGGAGTAATTTTGCATACAATTTCCGTGAACAGACGCTTGGAATCACCGTTTTACGCAGTCCGGTCTATGGAGATTTCCGTATCGGAGAGCTGCCGGCAAAATACAGTCAAATCATGGAACAGGGAATTACTGAGGGAAAAATCCGGCTGATGCTGGAATCAAACACTCCGGCAGCTGAGGCTGCTTCCTTTATGAATCCTCCGGTGGTGGTCTGCGAATCCAACCATGGCGGAACACTTCCGCCGCAGCAAAGCTTTCTTTCGCTCCAGGCAGAGCATGCTGTTTTGCATGCTGTGAAATATGCTGAGGACGGAGACGGAATCATTTTCCGGATTGCAGGCAGCATGGCAGAAACCGCTGTCCTGTCCGTCTTTGGAACACAATTTCCGATTAAGCTTTGCGCTTATGAAATTAAAACGCTCAAATATTTTGACGGAAAGCTTTCTGAAGTAAATTTATTAGAAGAAGAACAGGAGTGATAACGATGTACTTTGCAGGACTTGATATCTGGCTTCAGATCAAAGCGGACGTTTTAGGCTTGCCGGTTACGGCATTAGACTGCGAGGAAATCGGCGGTGCAGGAACGGCATGGATGGCAGGGCGCGCACTTGGAATTTATGATGCAAGCACCCTGCTTGCAAAACCGCGCAAAAGCTTTGCTCCAGATCCGAAACGTCATGCATATTATCTGGAGCAATTTCAAAAATACCGGAAAATCTACCCGGCAATCAAGGAGGTTTTAGAGGATGAATAAGTATCTTGGACACCCCTCCCAATTAAGCGGTGTGGAGGAGGTTATTTTAGCAAAAGGAAAGGGAAAGGGCATGACGCTCTTAGAGGTTCAAAACGGAAAAGGACTTGCCTTTACCCTGTCTGCCGACCGGGCAATGGATCTTTCCAGAGTCACATTTAAGGGAGATAATTTCGGTTACTTCTCCCCCTGCGGCTATGTTGCACCGCAATTTTACGACGGACGCGGAAACGGATTTTTAAAATCCTTCACGGCCGGCTTTCTGACCACCTGCGGTCTGACGGCGGTTGGCTCTCCCTGCATCGACAACGGAGAGGAGCTGCCGCTCCATGGCACAATTTCAAACACCCCCTGCGAGCAATACAGCTATTCCGAAACGGAGGAGGAAATCATCCTCCGCGCCTGTGTGCGCGACGCGTCTTTGTTTTCTCATCAGCTGTTATTAGAACGCGAATACCGCTGTTCCAAGCAGGAAAACAAGCTGACCCTCTGCGACAAAATCAAAAACATCGGCTCACAGGATGCGCCCTTAGAGGTTCTTTACCACTGCAATATCGGTTATCCTCTGCTTTCGGAGCATACCGTTCTTTCGATTCCGGCAGAAAAGACAGCGCCGCGGAATGAGCATGCTAAAACCGGTCTTGCCGACTGCCTGACTATGGAAAAGCCGCAGCGCGGATATGAGGAAATGTGCTATTATCACACGCTTTCCAAAGGCTTGATTTCGGTTTACAATCCGGACATCCAAAAAGAGCTTCTCCTATCCTTTGACCCATCCGAGCTGCCGTATTTCACAGAGTGGAAGATGATGGGTGAGCATGAGTATGTGTTAGGAATTGAACCCGGCAATTGTCTGCCGGACGGCAGAGATGTGATGCGCGAAAAAGGGATTCTGGAGACGCTGTCCCCCGGCGCAGAAAAGATACACCATTTAACCTTTGAATTTTTAGAAAGGAAACCGCTATGTTAGTTACATTAAAGGAAATATTAAAGCTTGCCGAGGCAAAAAAATGTGCCGTCGGCTCATTCAACACCCCAAATTTTGAAAGCATTCATGCCGTTTTAGGCGCGGCAGAGGAATTAAATCAGCCGGTGATTTTAATGCATGCCCAGTTGCACGAGGAAATGGGACTTTGCAAAATGGAGGAGATCGCTCCGTTAATGCTCTTTATGGCAGACCGGGCAAGCGTTCCGGTTTGCGTGCATTTAGACCACGGAACAGACCTTGATTATCTGAAAAAGGGCTTAGATCTCGGCTTTACCTCCGTCATGTACGACGGCTCTGCTCTCCCGGATAATCTCAACTATGCCAATACACAGATTGCCGTATCTCTTGCCGCGCAGACCGGCGCAAGCGTAGAGGCTGAAATCGGCTCTATGGGCGCAAGAGAATCCGGAGAACCCGGCGGAGAAAGCATCTACACCGCCCCCGATTCGGCAAAGAAATTCTCCGAGGAAACCGGCATTGACGCGCTCGCCTGCGCATTCGGCACAGCGCACGGAATTTACTTAAAAGAACCCAGGCTGGATTTTGAGCGGCTGGAGCAGATTCACAAATTGGTGAAAATACCGCTTGTAATGCACGGCGGCAGCGGTGTCAGCCATGAGGATTATCAAAGAGTCATTTCGCTCGGAATCCGGAAAATTAATTACTATACCTATATGGCAAAAGCCGGCGGCGAAGCAGTTTCAAACAAAGCCTACGCACAGCTCCATGACGCTGTTAAGGATGCGGAAAATGCGATGAAACAGGACGTTTTGTCCGCTATGCGTGTATTTTCACGTCTATAAACGCTTTTCAATTTTTTGCACCAGCTCCACAATTTTTAGCTTATACCAAACCTCTCCGCTGATTAAGCGAAAGCTCTCGGCAGAGAGGTTTTCCCGGAGCTGTTTTTTTCCCTCCTCACTCATTTCTCCGGTCACCTCCTCTGTAAAGCACAGCGGTGGATAAACCACACACCACCAGTTCTGCCCCTCTGCTGCTCCCAGCCGCACAATCAACCCCTCATATTTCCCCTCCGGCAGCACGATTCCGTCATAGCTTTTTTGCGGAAAATAAACCGAATCAAAGCTTGCAGACGCAGTATAACCGCAGTGATATTCTTTTAAAACCTCATTTGCAATCTGCTCTAACTGTTTTTTTTCGGACAATAAAACCCCCCGATAGGCTTTCCGATCACCTGCCTGATAAAATTCTGCTCCTGCCTGTTCCAAAATCCGGTCCCGAACTGCTAATTTAATTTTCTGATCATATTCCGAATCACTGTTTGCTACAATATGCAGCCGCAAAAGACCGTCTGACAGCTCACAGGACAGCCTGTCTGCATGCAGGACGATTCCTGCGGCAAGCGCCAGAATGCATGCCAATATTTTTTTCCACATCTTGATTTCTCCTCTCTGTGCTTTGATTATCACCGGAAATATTAAATTTCATACATAAAAAATTCCATGCCGGAAAAAATAGAAATAAAAAAGAGGTGAAATCATGAAAAAACATTTACGAATTACCGCACAGCTTTTTAGCTCCCTATGCCTGGTTTTAGCAGGACTGACCCTTTCCTATACGCTGGGCGCTTTTGCAGATACACAGCATTCCTCCGGCGACATTCAGCTGATGGCGCGTGCAGTCAACGGAGAAGCGCGCGGAGAGCCATACGAAGGACAGGTTGCCGTTGCGGCGGTGATCCTAAACCGCGTCAAGAGTCCGTCCTTTCCCAATTCGATCTCCGGCGTGATCTATCAGCCGGGCGCATTTACGGCGGTATCAGACGGGCAGATCAATGTGCCGATTGCTTCCGATTCAACCGTTTATAAGGCATGTCAGGACGCGATGAACGGCTGGGATCCGACCGGAGGCGCACTCTACTATTTTAATCCTGATACCGCCACCAGTGCGTGGATTTGGTCAAGACCGTTAATTAAAGTAATCGGGAAGCACCGATTTTGCAGTTAAGGAGTAGAATATGGAACAAAAAACACACAGAAAAATTTATGCGCTCATGACGTCACTTTTCGTCATGGCTGTGATCTTCGGATTTTATCAGTACAAGGTTTCACAAAAACTGAAGCAGACAGTAGAAAATCAGTATAACCGCGCATTCCACGAATTAGTCAACTATGTGGACGATATCGACGTTCTGCTGCACAAGGGCATGCTGGTTTCCTCTCCGTCTCAGATGGCGACCATCTCCAGTGAGCTTTTCCGGCAGACCTCTGCGGCAAAGGCATGCCTGGGTCAACTCCCGATCTCGGAAGTACAGATGGAAAATACCGAAAAGTTTCTTTCTCAGATCGGAGATTATACCTATCTTTTGAGTCAAAACACCATCAACAACGAGGTGATCACAGAGGAGGACTATCAAAATCTTTCTTCGCTTGGTGAATACTCCTCCAATTTAAGCGCACAGCTAATGAAGTTAGAGGAGGAGGTTTATGCCGGAAATCTACACTTTGACGCGATGCAAAAACAGAGCGAGCTTTCGGTTGCCCAGGCAGCCGGCGGCGACATGCTCTCCGGCTTTCAGGATGTGGAAAAGGAATTTCAGGAGTATCCGTCTCTGATTTATGACGGTCCGTTTTCTGAGCATATTGAAACATTAAATCCGGTATTCTTAGAGGGAAAGAAAATCATCTCGCAGGCAGATGCCCTGCAAAAGGCAAAGCAATTTTTAGGAACAGAAAATGTGACCTTCTCAGGAGAAAGTCAGAACACTGTTTTAGATACCTACAGCTTCTGCGCCTCTGAAAACGGGCGTGAAATGTGCCTTTCCCTCTCGAAAGCAGGCGGCTATCCCTTGTATTATCTTATGAACCGTGAAGTCGGAGAGGAAACGATCTCGGTAGAAGATGCCATTGCAAAGGCAGGCGCATATCTGGAGAAGCTTGGCTTTTCCTCTATGAAGCACAGCTATTACGACTGCTCCGGCGGTGTGGCATGCGTAAACTTTGCTTATGAACAGGACGGAACACTGTGCTATTCCGATCTGATCAAGGTAAAGGTTGCATTGGATAACGGAGAAATCGTCGGTCTGGAAACAAAGGGATATTTGATGGCACATCAAAAACGCGCCCTCCCTGCCGCAAAATTGACAGCAGAGGACGCGCGGGGGAAAATAAATAGTCATTTGCAAATTGATTCTCTAAGGCTCACCCTGATTCCAAAGGACAGTAAGCGCGAGGTTTTGTGTTACGAATGTCATGGCAGCTTTTCCGGCAAAAATTATCTTATGTATATCAATGCCGTAAATGGCAGAGAGGAAAAAATCCTCATGCTGTTAGAATCGGAAAACGGCATTCTAACGATTTAACCGCTTTTGGATTTCGCGGCTTAAAAATACCGCTGCAACCGCTTTTAACAGGTCAAACGGAATAAACGGAACTGCACAAACCATCAGAAGCTCCAAAAACGGACGCTCCGAAATAAAATGATACTGAACCGTACCAAGCAGATAGCAAACACAGACCGCCAGCATGCAGACAAGGATTCTGCGCGGTACGGTTTTATTCTCCGCTGCTGTTCCGATGATCCATGCCATAATCGGATAGGACCAGATATATCCGCCGGTTGCTCCCAGTAAAACGGAAACACCGCCCCGCATCCCCGAAAAAACCGGAATACCGACTGCCCCAAGCAAAATATAGATCAGAACTGCATAAACAGCCTGTTTTTTCGGAAGAATCAGCGCCGTCAAAAAGACAGCGAAAACGCCTAATGTGATCGGGATTGTTCCGATTGGAACCGTAATCACCGAAAGCGCTGCCATCACAGCAGCAAACAGTCCGACCCGAATGATTTCTTTTGTTTTCACAGTCCATCCCTCATTTCTATTCTATCATAGCACACCTGGGATTGATTGTCAACCTTTATATTTAATATGGTTGACAATTCACAAAATTTTACATTAATTTAACATAAAATGCTTGCAGATTTTACACAATGCCGATATAATAGAATTGGAATAATTTTTTTATAGAAAGAGGTATATGTATGAGTATCTTTTCCGTGCTATCGCTCTTAGGCGGTTTGGCAATTTTTCTTTTCGGTATGAACGTGATGGGAGACGGTCTGGAACGAAGCTCTGCCGGAAAATTAAAATCCATTTTAGAGAATCTGACCTCTAATCCGCTCAAAAGCGTCCTCTTAGGCGCAGGCGTGACAGCAAGTATTCAAAGCTCCTCCGCAACCACCGTTATGGTGGTCGGCTTTGTCAATTCCGGCATTATGCAGCTTTCGCAGTCGATTGGCATTATCATGGGCGCAAATATCGGAACAACGGTTACCGCATGGCTTTTAAGTCTTGTGGGACTGGAAAGCGATAATTTCTTTATCACGCTTTTAAAGCCATCTAACCTGTCTCTCATCATGGCGGTTGCCGGCATTATTCTCTACATGTTTTCCAAAAATCATAAGAAAAAGGATATTGGTACGATCTTTTTAGGCTTTGCGATTCTGATTACCGGCATGGACATGATGTCCGCAGCAGTGCAGCCTTTAGCGGATGTGCCGGAATTTGCAAGCATTCTGCTCCTATTCTCCAATCCGATTTTAGGTATTTTGATGGGTGCGCTCTTAACCGGAATCATTCAAAGCTCCTCCGCGTCGGTCGGCATTCTCCAGGCGCTGGCAACCACCGGAAGTGTTCGCTTCTCCTCTGCTGTTCCGATCATTCTCGGTCAGAACATCGGAACCTGCGTCACCGCCATTCTGTCCTCTATCGGTGCAAATAAAAATGCACGCCGGGCGGCTGTGGTGCATTTATGCTTTAATATTATCGGTGCAATCACATTTTCTGTTCTTTTTTACGGAGCACGGCTCTTTGTGAATTTCTCGTTTATTGACAGCCGGATCACACCGGCACAGGTTGCGATTGTGCATACAACCTTTAATGTCTTTTCAACCTTAATTATGCTCCCGTTTGGCAAGCAGCTGGAAAAGCTTGCATACCTCGTCATCCGGGATAAGCAGACACAGGAAGAAACACAGCCTTTAGACGAGCGGCTCTTAGCAGCGCCGGCGGTGGCGATCGGAGAATGCACCAGGGTAACCAACAAAATGGCTCAACTTGCAAAGGACATGCTTTTTAAAGCTATGAATTTACTGGATCAGTACTCTGACAAGGACGCGGAAGAAATTCAGGAATCGGAAAAAATGATTGACAGCTATGAGGATATGCTGGGCTCTTACTTAGTTAAGGTCAGCCAGGAAAGCCTGACCAATGAGGACAGCCGCGAGGTTTCTCTCCTGCTCCACAGCCTCGGAGATTTTGAGCGAATCGGCGACCATGCCTGCAATCTTCTTTCCACAGCAGACGAAATCCGGACAAAGAAGATTTCTTTCTCCGATGCGGCAAAAAAGGAAGTCCAGGTGGAATCCGCAGCCATCCGGGAAATCGTAGAAAACACGTTCCAGGCATTTTTAACCCGTGACCGTGCTTTAGCAAAGAAAACCGAGCCATTAGAGCAGGTCATTGACGGCATTAACCGCGAGTTAAAGACAAGACATGTGGAGCGTCTGAAGAATCACCAGTGTACCATTGAAATGGGCTTTGTGTTCTCCGATCTGCTCACCAATTATGAACGCATTGCCGACCATTGCTCCAACATAGCCGCAAGCATGCTCCAGATGGATAAAAACAGTCTGGAAACACATGCATACCTGGATGAGGTAAAATATCACGGAAAAAATCATTTTGACGAATTGTATCAGAACTATCAGAAAAAATATACTGTTTAAAAAGAGCTGCCGGCTGCCCAAATGCTCCGGTTCGCTTTACCGCAAAAAAACTGAAGCGTCAGAATATCATAAAAACCCGAGCCGCCGGTTCGGGTTTTTATAATTGGGTGCGAATGTTCTTACAGAGCCTAACAAAGCTATCGTAAGATCAATTGTTTAATTATCGTAAGATCAATTGTTTAATTATGTCTTTACATCCGGAAAATTTTGTGGTATACTATAAATGCAAACAAAGTGCGCAGGCAGCCCGTTTGGGGCGCTTTGCGTGAAAAGGGAACCGGGTGAGAATCCCGGACGATACCAGTCGCTGTATCGGTCTGAATGTCTTTTTTCTTTGGCGAAAGCCGGTCATTGGGAAACTGAGAAGGCTTGAAAAGAGACGCATTTTGATAGGATCGGAGTCAGAAGACCTGCTTTGATGTTGCCTTGTAAAGCGTGCTTTCGCAGAGGCAATAGAGACAGCTGCGTCTGTTTTTTGCGGTGCGCACAGAAATAACTGCTGTGGCAACCCTTTTTGGGTTGCTGCTTTTTGTTTGCGCGACATTTTTTAAAAGAAGAAAGGAATGGTAAAATAATGAAATGTCAAAAGATTGCCGCCCTGGTACTGGCAGCAGGAAGTATTTTAAACACCCTCCCGGCATTTGCCCAGGAGACAAGCGTCTATGAAATCAAATCCAAGGAGGATTTATTCGCGCTCAAAGAACAGGAATCGGTCGGTTCCGTCCGGCTTTGCGCCGACCTTGACCTCTCTGGCATGAATGCGGAACAATATCTGATTCCGAGCCTTGCCGGAACGTTCGATGGCGGCGGACATACGATTTCCAATCTAAAGCTTGCCGGAAAAACCGGAAACTGGGGTACAACATATAACACCGGCTTAATCGGTGAACTGACCGGGACGGTTACAAATCTGAATTTAGAAAACATCACTATAGAAGAAGGCAGCTGCGGATTCAGCTATGTTGGCACGATTGCCGGATTCATTCCGGACGGTCATACTGCCGCAGTGGATCAGTGTACAGTTACCGGCAATATTTCGATCTCCTCCGGGAGTCAGCTATACATTGGCGCACTGGTCGGAGGAGTGTCCGGAATGATCAATCAGGACAGCTCTCTAACCGTTCAAAGCTGCGTAAGCAGCGTTACCATCAGCGGTTCATCCTCCGGTTATGCAGGCGGTATTTTAGGATACGTTGGCTATTACTGTACTCTGGATTTATCCAACAGCGCCATTTTGGGGAACCTCTCAAATGGAACGGTATGCGGAATTATCGGATATGCTCCCAGCAAGGACGCAAAACTTCATCTGAATAACAGCTACTATGCCGGAAAACTCAGCGGTTCAGGAAAAAAACGCATTATCACGCACAATATATCAGAACTATCGGAGCTGACTTGCCAAAATGTATATTATGACAGTCAGAAAAACAGCTATACGGACACCCTGAACAAAGGCTACTCCTCCGTTACCGGCATCACAGGCTACAAAACCGCAGAACTACCGGAAAAAGTGTTAAAATCGGACATCTTTGAAATCCGTCCGGGAGAATTTAACGGATATCCTGTTCCGAAAAGAGCAGAGACTGCGCCGGACTGGGGCATATCCTTTTCCGGAAACAATGCCGTTGTTTCTGCGGCAGAGGACGGGACTTATTATGTGATCTTTGCGGCATATAAGGGAAAGACTCTCAAAAGCGCCGCTATGATAAAAAACACCTTTACCGCCGGCGAAACAACCGTGACAGCGCCCTCCGCTTTTGTGACAGACGGTGCGGACACAGTTCGCGCAATGCTGCTTGATTCTCCGGAAACACTGCATCCGCTCACCCCGGCGGCAACCAAATAAGAAAGGAAAGAAAACTCATGAAACGAAAAATCCAAAAGCTTGCAGGCTGGCTCACCACTCTTTCAATCACGTTTAGCCTTTTTACCATTCCTGTGTTTGCAGAAGCAAACACCTATCACATCAAAACGGCAGAGGAATTAGCCTCACTTGCAAAAGAAATTAACAACGGTAACAACGCTGATGCCATGATAGAACTGGAAAACGATCTGGTCATTCCGGATTCCTGGACACCGCTCGGAAAAAATAGCATGTTCCCCTATCGCGGCATTTTTGACGGAAACGGCTACAGCGTGACGGTGACTGTAGACGATCCGTCGCTTAGCTACTTTGGATTTTTTGGCTGCTTAGAGAACGCAGCAGTTGAAAATCTGACAATCCGCGGCGAAATTTACTGCTCCGAGCCTTATGCGTATGTCGGCGGTCTTTCTGCGCGTGCAAGAGGAAATGTGACTTTAAAAAACTGCACGAATGAAGCGTCTGTTTCCGCCCTGGCAAGAGGCTGCGAGGGGATCGGCGGTCTGATCGGCGGCTATGACGACGGAATCGAATACCGATACGAAAATATCCGCATGGTTTTAGAAAACTGCGTCAATAACGGAACAGTTATGGTAACCGGCAGCTACAATAATACGTTCGCCGGCGGTCTGGTCGGCTCAAATAAAAACTGCGTTCAGCTTTCCGGCTGCACGAATAACGGAACGGTGTATGCACCGGGTATTTATGCCGGCGGTCTTTTAGGGCAGGCAGGCAGCAGCACGGGCGATTATTCTCCCCTCATTTCCGACTGTGCGTCAAACGGAACACTTGTCGGCGCATCCGGCAAGGTCGGACGGCTTTGGGGAAATGGTACGGTTACCGACACCACCAACAGCGGAAACAACACCTATACCGGTTCTGCTGACCTGGACGATCAGCTTTTGTCCGAGGCACAAAAGACTGCGTCTGTGATTTCGGTTTCCTCCGATGCTGCAGTCGGCGATTCCATTTCCTATCTGAAAGACGGTCAAACCGTTTCCCAGGGAATTTCCGTTCTTTGCAGTCAGGGAAAAAAAGATATCAAGCATGGCTACCTCACCTTTTATGCGGATCAGATCACCCTGGCAAAACAAAACACATCCGGTCAGGCGGTAACCGAAACGGCAACACTGCAATGGACAAACGAAAAGGGTGCATCCATCCGCAAGCCGATCACCATTCTGATCTATCCGTCCTCCAATGCAAAAACAGAGCTTATGCACCGCATTGCAAACACCTATCAGAACAGCGCGGAGGAATGGGTTGTATTTGATATGGCAGTCTATGAAACGCTTGGTTTTGGTAAAAACAGCACCGATTATGCAGGCTATCAGAATAAAATTGCAAATCAGCTTTCTAAAAACACACCGCTCTCCTCCGACCGGGCAAAGGCAGAAATCATTCTTTCTGCACTTAATATTGATACCACCAGCCTGACTCCCTATCAGGGCGAAACCTACAGCAATCCGGAAAAGCTGCAAAGCATGAACCTCGGTTCAAGCTACTATGCCGCTCCGTGGATTCTTTTAGCGGAGGAGGCAGGACAGATAACACTTACATCCGAACAGCAAAAGGCTATGCTCCGGCTGCTTTTGGACGCACAGGGTGAAAACGGATTGTTCTTCTCCGTCTGGGGAAATGAAAAATATGACGATGCCGATACCACCGGAACGGCGCTTGCAGCGCTTGCACGCTTTTCGGACGATCCGTCCGTTCAGGCATTTACCGAAAAGGCAGTCAACGGTTTAAGCCAGGCACAGGGCGAGAATGGCTCATTCGGCAATATTAACACCGACGCAATGGTGATTATCGGTCTTGCAGCAACAGGAATCAATCCGGCAAAGGATACACGCTTTCAGAAATCCGGCGGAACGCTTGCAGATGCAGTGATGCTCTATGCAAGTGATTCTATGGACGGCTTCACCACCTCCTATGTATCCGGAACGCAGGGCGACAAGGCGCGTGCGCTTGCCACTGAACAGGGTTTCCGTGCATTGCTTGTGTTAGAACAGCTGAAAAGCTGCGATTCCTTCAATGTGTATACACAAGTCTCCAAGGGCGGTACAGCCGTTACCGTTCCGAAAGTCTTAAAGCCGTTTGCAGCAGCAACCGACGACGGACTTTCGGACGATTCTAAGGATCAGCCGGAAACACCGGGAGAATCCGATTCTGAAATGACCGTATTCTGCACCGTTTCCACGCATGAATCCGACTGGCTGTCCGACAGCTACACCATGCCGGAGGGCGCAACCGTTGCAGCGCTGCTCCAAAAGGCATTCAAAGAGGCAAATATGAGCTCCAAGGGGCTTGAGAAAGGATATATTACCTCGGTTACCAAGGACGGCGAAACGCTTGCACAATTAGACAAGGGTTCAAAAAGCGGCTGGATGTATACGGTAAACGGAAATGCTCCGGAGGTTGGCATCAGTGACTATGTGTTAAAAAGCGGCGACCGGGTAAAGCTTTATTACACCGTTGACTACACCCAGGATGCCAGCTCTAAAAAGTGGAGCGGCGGCAGCATGGGATCGTCCTCTGCCGGTTCATCTGCAAAAACAGACCCGAAAAAAACAGACAATACCTCCCTTGCCCCGGCAATCGAATGGATAGCACAAAACGCTGCCCCCTACTACCTGATCCTTACCCCGGCAGGAGTACCCCTCTTTCCGGCAGCATGGATTAACAAATAAATAGAAAAATCGCGGAGCTTTCACAATGCTTCGCGACTTTTTATTGCTCTAATTCATAAATCTTCAAATCTCTAAATTCTGCTCTTCCGTCAAACGCAAACAATCCGGCAGAGATGCATTTTTCCGTCTTTAACCCTCTCTGCATCAGAAGAACATCATCCACATAGACCTCTAACTGTCCCTCCATAGCAAGCACACGAATATGCCATTGATCTTTTTTTGTGAAATCAAAGTTACGGCAGCAAACCGGGGTCAGACTGTTTTCATATAGCACAAACCGCTGATTTTTGCGATCAAGCGATATGGTATGCTCCTTTCCAAAGCATTCTTTTGTATTTTTGAGCGGCTGATCCGAACAATAGAATACCAAACCGGCCTCGGAAAAATCTCCGGACAGGGTAAATTCCGTCTCCAGTGATCCAGCAGAAACGTCGCGCATTTGGAATGCCTGAAAACTATTTGGAACTCCCTCAATTCTGACAGTCTTCTGATCAGAAGAAACCGTTCCTGCAACAACTGCACCCCATGCCCACGCAGTCGGAACACGGTCAAAGGTGAACTGATTCCAACTCTTTCCGGTACGGAGCTTTTGCAGAATATCGGTATAGCAGGGTACAATTTTTTCATCCACTACACGAACCTCTTTCGGCAAAGAAATAGATGCGCCATATTCGCTCCGGTCAATATACATCACATAGGTTTTTCCGTGATAGTCAAAGCAGCGGCAGGTATAGCCGCCCTCCATAGTACTGCCAAGAAAGATGTTATCCGGACTTGATAAAAACGGACCGTCCGGCGAATCGGCAGATGCCCAGATGGTGAACCAGCTGATATTCGGGTCGGAAACTGCGCCTTTTGCACCATATTGCGTTCCGGTCAAAAGCGTCAGATACCATTTCCCGTCCAGCTTAAAAATGTTCGGCACTTCTACCACACCGTTAAACTCCGGCACATAGACAATCTTCTGATTTTCCCAATGGATCAGATCGGCGCTTTCCGTCATGCCGACCACACCCAGTTCTCCGCGCCCCGGAATATTCGCCATTGCCGCGAAATAGCCAAGATACTTTCCTCTCTCCTCATCAAAAACGACATGCAAATCCCGGAAATCTGTTTTTTGTCCTTTCGGATAAACCGCAAAAATGTTCTCGTCCGGCACAAGCACCGGGTTATGCTCATATTCTTCAAAATGCTCTAAATCGTGCGAAATTGCAAGTCCGATCTTTTCGGAACGAATCCGGTCGCGCATAGTGTAGAAAAGATAGTACACACCGTCCTTTTCCACTGCACACCCGGTAAACTTTCCTAAACAGTCATCCGGGTATTTCTCCTCCGGCAGGGTTTCCAGAACATCGCACATTTTCTTAAAATGCAGTAAATCCTCTGTGTAAACATGCCCCACATTCCAGTTTTCCCCGTCGTGCGCTTTCAGGTGAAACGCATGAATTGTCTCATGATCATTCAAAAACCACGCGTCCCACATATTAAAATAGCTGCCCTTATACTTCATACAATCTCTCCCTGTTTTTTACTTTTTTTCTATTGTATCATATCAATTTTTTTCTGTCAAGATTTTTTTATTTTTCCTTGACATATGTGGATATGCGTGTTATAATAGCCTTGTAAATTTGTGTTTATGTGGATTTTAAAACAAAGGAGATTTATTATGACAGACCGACACCAATGGAAATTGGGCGCAAGCACCTGTATTTTCGAGGTACAGGACGGCATGAACGAGCAGGGCTTTCTGCATTATCAGGAAAGCGGAATTTCCTATGCAGAGCTTTCCAGAAATTATGAGGATCTTGTAAAGGACGGATTTTTCGAGAATCCACAAAGAATCCGACAGCTTGCCGGGCAGCATGGGGTCACCTTCTGGTCCTTTCACGTTCCGTTCGGACCGGAGCTGCACCCGGCAAATTTAGAGGAAGAAAAGAACCAAAAGGCAATGGAAATCATGCAGGAATGCATTCGCCGTGCAACTGAAATTGGAATTAAAACCATTGTGGTACATCCGTCCTCCGAACCGAACAAAGAGGAGGAACGCGCTGCAAAAATGGCGCGTGCAATTCAGAATCTGAAAATTTTATCAGACCTGTGTCAATCTTTAGGAGCAGTATTAGCCGTGGAGGATCTTCCGCGCACCTGTCTTGGCAACCATTCGGATGACATTATCGCGTTTTTAGATGCAATTCCGGAGCTTATGCTGTGCTTTGATACCAACCATCTGACCCGGCAGGCAAACGGCGAATTTCTGGAGCAGCTGATCAAACACAAGCTGCACGGTCGCATTCGAACCATTCATGCGTCCGACTATGATGCGATTGATGAAAAGCACCGGCTTCCGCTCGACGGTGTGAACGACTGGGGCATGATTTTTCAAAAGCTTGAGGAATTGGATTATCAAGGTGTCTTTATGTATGAGGTCAGCAAAGGATGGGATCGGGACGTTCCCTATACCCTAAAGGACATCGCAGAAAACTTTGAATCCTTGAAAGAAAAATATTTTTAAAGGAGCATCCGAAATGAAAGTTTTATTAATTTTAAGTGACGGATTACGTC
>RQCD01000080.1 GCA_008668455.1 Clostridia bacterium | reverse complement strand
TTGTACCTGGCTCACCAGAGCGATTCCGTTTCTCCTGTTCCGGAACAAAAAGGACCCGCCGCAGTTTGTCCGCTATTTAGGAAAGGCGCTTCCGGGAGCAATTATGTCAATTCTAATTATTTACTGTGTGCGGAATGCCGGTTTTTCTGTGCCGCCTTATGGGTTGCCGCAGCTGATTTCCATTGCTGTGGTTGCAGCGCTGCATCTATGGAAGCGGAATATTCTTTTAAGTATAGCCGGCGGTACGGTTCTGTATATGATTTTGCTGCATGTCATTGTGTGAAAATCTGAAAAAGCATTGTGCAAATATTACAAGTTTGCTACAAATGAAAAAGAAATCTTGCGTAGGATTGTTAAATATGCTATAATAGAAAATAAGTATAACAACAAAAGAGAAACAAGCAAGGCATGATAAAAAATAAACGCATAGAAAGGGTTGAAATGTAATGAAAAAGATGAAATTAATCCCGGCAGTTTTAAGTGCGGCAATGCTGGCAGTAGCCGTGACACCGGTGTTTGCAGAGTCTGAGGTGGCATTCAGCGATCTTTCAGACCCGAAATACAGCTGGGCGGTCGGGTACATAAACGATATGGCGGCGCAGGGCTTTATCAGCGGCTATGAGGACGGAACATACCGTCCGGACCGGGAGGTAACCAGATTAGAAGTGCTGTCTCTGTTTGCGCGTGCAATGGGATCAAATTCTGAGGCAAATCAGACAGCGGCAGAAGCGGCTGCAGAGCAATATGGCGCAACGCTTGAAAAATATAATCTTCCATACGGAACAAACGATATTGCCTATCTTTTATACCGCGGTGCGCTTAAGGAATCCGAGCTTTCCGCTTATTTGAAGGACTCACTGCAAAGTCAGCCGATGCCGCGCTATGAGGCGGCAACCATTATCACTAAGGCATTGGGAGCAGAAAAGACTGCACTCTCCGAGGTGATGGTGGATATGGACTATACCGATGCCAAGTCGATTCCGAGTAAGTCCGGTCAGTATGTTTATTATGTCACAGAAAAGGGCATTATGAGCGGCATGGGAGACGGCAGCTTCTCGCCGGCAACCGGTGTTTTAAGAAGTCAGATTGCCGTTATGCTTTCCAAAACGGTTGACCTGATGTGTCTGACAGTGGAGGAGTATAAGCTGGTTTCTATTGATAAGGATAATATTGCGTATAAGGTTATTGACGGAAAAACTGCTTATATGGGTTATTCCGACAAAACCAGATTCTATCTGGAGGGCGTTCTGACCGAGACGCAGCATATTCCTGTGGGTGTGACTGCAAAATTGACCTATATGGAAAATGAGTTGATGTTTGTAGATGTGGATTCCACCATTCCGGACGAAACTGTTTCGGGTATTTACCAGGGTTATTCCAGCAGCAACGGTGTAGTTACTATTTCTGTGCAGCCGGCTGGATCTAAGGAAACTGTGCAGTATCCGTTTGCAGCGGACGTTACCATCATGCGTGACGGCGCGGCAGCGTCAATCCGCGATTTTGCGAAAACAGACTATATCACATTAGAAATTTCCGGCGGCAAGGTCAGCAATATGACCGGCGAGCAAAAGGAAAAGAAAATCAGCAACGCTACAGTTGATAAAATTTCCATTGTAGAGGACGGCACAATTACCATCAGCCATGCAGATGAGGCATATGACGGACTGACGCTTTCGGTCAGTGATGATGTGCGTGTGAATAAAAATGGTGATACTGCGTCCTTAGCAGATGTTTACAAGGGCGATATTGTAACCTTAACCTTAGAATACGATCAGGTTGTTTCAATCGTGGCAAGATCCAATACCCGGACGGTGGAGGGAACGATCCAGTCTTTGGAAATCTCCAGTGAACCGAAAATGACGGTTTCTGTGAAAAATGAAATCAATACCTATGATATTCCGTCCGGCGTTC
Source organism: Clostridia bacterium (assembly GCA_008668455.1). GTDB lineage: Bacteria > Bacillota > Clostridia > UBA1381 > UBA1381 > RQCD01. The sequence goes on along the minus strand of RQCD01000080.1, from coordinate 3,176 downwards.
AGATTTTAGTGAACGGAAAAGAGGGTTCTCTCTATGATTTCCGTGTGGGAGATAAGGTAACCTTAACACTGGAGAGCAAAGCAATCACAAGGATTTCTGCCGCAACGGTACAAAGCTCTGCATACAGCCAGACAGGAACAGTTACCGCGATCAATGCGTCCTATGGATTTATCAAGATTTCCTATAATAAAGACGGTGTCACAGCAGAGGAAACTGTTTACTGTAAGGATTCTACTACAAAGTTTATTACCTCTGCCGGAACCTCCAAGCAGCTGAAGGATATCAAAACCGGCGATACTGTAACGGTACGCGGGACAGTGACCAATGGCGCATTTGAGGCGTCTCTGGTGCTGATTGAAATGAATGACTGATTATCAAATATGATGCCTGCGCGCCAAACGCGCCGCCTGGTGTATCATTTGTACACCGCCGGATGTGTTTGGCGCGTTCTGTGCTATTGAATTAACATTGAAAAAGGGGCGGATGAATTGAAAAAGTTCGGAGCATATACCAAATATATTACGCTTTTTATTCTGGGTGCGGCTTTGATTGCCGTATACAAAACCTTTGACAATTTTCAGAATCTCTGGTTGGGGATTTCTGCTTTTTTTAAGGCATTAACTCCGTTTACCATTGGTTTTGTGATTGCCTATCTTTTAAATATCCCCTGCAAGCGGCTATCAGGAAAGCTGGAGCATGCGAAAAAGCCGTATTTCAAAAAGCACGCTAAGGGACTTTCGATTTTTACCGTCTATTTTGCTGCGCTTACTCTGTTCTTTCTGGGGATGAGAATGCTTGTTCCAAAGATTTATGCAAATGTTCTGGATCTGTATAATAATCTGATTCCGTTCACTCAAAATGCACTCCAGAAAATTGACGAGCTGCAAAAATCGCATGGTATGAGCATTTTGGAAATTAACGAAAATACGGCAAAGCTGGCGTTGCAGCAGGCATTATCCGGAATTGACGTGACGCAGTTCGGAAAATATGCCGAGGGTGCAATCAATCTGACCAGCGGTGTACTCAATGCTTTTATCGGACTGATTGTTTCGGTTTATATGCTGCTGGAAAAGGAAGCAATCCTTGCAGCCTGCGGCAGACTGACAAGAGCGTTCTTTTCCGAGAAAAAAACAATTCTTTTACGGGATTATGTGCTGAAAATCAATCAGGTTTTTTCCAGGTATATCTACAGCCGCGTGCTGGATGCGCTGATTATTGCCGTTTTGGGAACAATTGTGCTTCTGATCCTGAATCTGAAATATGCATTGGTATTCGGTCTGTTTTTAGGTCTGTGCAATCTGATTCCGTATTTCGGATCGATTATCGGAACGGTTGTGATTGCATTGTTTGCAGTATTCAGCGGAGGATGGACATCCGGTGTATGGACAGCGCTTTCCCTTCTGGTTTTAGAGCAGATTGACGGAAACCTGATCGGACCGAAAATTATGAGTGAGCAGCTGGATGCAAGTCCCTTGTGGATTATTTTTGCAGTATCGGCAGGCGGAAAGCTTTTTGGAGTTCTGGGAATGCTGTTATCCGTACCGGTGCTGGTTGTGGTAAAACTGATTTTATCTGATTTGCTGCATGCAAGGGAGGCAAAAAGAAAGGCGGCAGACGAGTGAAAAGGAAGATAGCAGTTGTCGGCGGCGGTGCGTCCGGACTGATGGCGGCAATTTCAGCTGCACGCTCCGGCGCACAGGTCACCATTTATGAACGGATGGATCGCGTGGGCAAAAAAATTCTGGCAACCGGAAACGGCAGATGTAATCTGACCAACCGATATGCACAAATTCAGAATTACCACGGTAAAAATCCGCATTTTCTCCATTCTGCCATCTCCAGGTTCTGGGTACAGGAAACGCTGGATTTCTTTTTAGAATTAGGGATTGTCGCAAAAGAGGAAGAACAGGGGAAAATATACCCTTACAGCGGACAGGCGTCTGCTGTTCTGGATGTTCTGCGCTTTGAAACAGAACGGCTTGGTGTGCAGACTGTCTGCAATTTTGAAGTGAAAAAGCTGATCCCAAAAAAGCAGGGCTTTCAAATCGAAAGCTACCAGGGAGAAACCGCATTTGCGGACTATGTGATTCTATCAGCAGGCGGAAAGGCAGCGCCTAATTTAGGCTCAAACGGAAGCGGCTATGAAATCTGCAAGCAATTAGGACACCACATCACAAAGCTTTCCCCCTCACTGGTGCAGCTTCGGTGCGAAAATACAAAAAGCATGCAGGGAGTGAAGATGGACGCGTGCGTCCGGATCGGACAAAAAGCAGAATCACAAGGGGAGCTGCTCTTTACCGACTACGGACTTTCCGGACCGCCGATTTTTGACCTTTCAGCAAAGCGTCCGGAATTTCCGTTTACGGTTTCGGTGGATCTGATGCCGGAGTACTCCTTAGAAGAAATCAAAAAAATACTTGCAAAAAGAAAGCATGGAACGCTGGAACAATATCTGATCGGTATTTTACCGAAAAAGATGGGGCAGAGTCTTTTAAAAAATGCAGGCTTTGCGCCGCTTTCCCGGAGAGCGGACAGTCTTTTGGAAGAAGAAATCCAGAGAATTGCCTATAAAATAAAGCATTGGGATTTTACTGCAACAGATACGCTTTCCTGGAACAATGCACAGGTGACTGCCGGGGGTGTTTTGTGCTCGGAGGTTAACCCAAGCAGTATGGAATCAAAGCTTGTGCCGGGAGTGTATCTGACCGGGGAGCTTTTGGATATTGACGGTGACTGCGGAGGCTTTAATTTGCAGTGGGCATGGACAAGCGGATTTCTTGCCGGTGTGCATGCCGCAGAACGGAGAATGCAATGATTCGGATTAATAATATTCAATGCGGACTATCCGAGAAACTGACAAAGGAAAAAATTGCACAGCATATCGGAATTGCTCCGGATAACATAAAGTCATGGAAGCTTTTTAAAAAGGCGGTGGACGCGCGTAAAAAATCGGATGTGCATTACTGTATCAGCGTGAACGCTGAAATTGAGGGAGAAATTCCACAAAATAAAAATGTTCAGCCGATTGAGAAAATTCCCTATCTGTTTCCAAAGAAAAAAACACTTTCAGAGCGTCCGATTGTAATCGGGAGCGGACCGGCAGGGTTATTTGCGGCATACATGCTGGCAGAAAATGGGTACCGTCCGATTCTTTTAGAGCGGGGATGCGATATTGT
>RQCD01000098.1 GCA_008668455.1 Clostridia bacterium | reverse complement strand
GATGTCGGAATTTCGAAGTCTCTTCCCAATGTTTTTCCGTCAATGGTAATGCTCCCGGATGTATGGCGGATCAATCCGGAAATCAACCGCATGAGCATGGTCTTTCCAGAGCCGTTGGGACCCTGCAAGCCATATACAGTTGCACCGGATAGCTCCAGGTTGATATTCTGCAATACAGTTGTACCTTTGATCTTTTTAGAGCAATTGTTAATTTGAATGTTCATATTACCTGTGCACCTCTTCTAACTGGACGATGATTCGGGCTGGGCCCATCGTTAATAACACAGAAAAGTGATAATGATCAAGACGATTCCAGGTGTGGGAATTAAATTCATCACGGTCTAGTCGGAATGGAATCAAGATTTCCTGTTCGGAGCCTTGGGGCACAAAGATTCCCCAAGTAGCAGATTCTACATCGGGATTGAGTGAATAAAATAGCTCAAAATCGACAGCTGCATAAAAATCGATGCCATAAAGCTCAAAAAGGAGAACAGGTACGCCGGTATCGTTACTATTTACATTTCGTACAGTTACAGGAACCAGCGCCAATCGCTCTGAAAGAGAAGAACCTCGACCTTCTAGAGAAATGTTATTTTTTTCTATATAATCTTTTGTATCTGCGATTTTTAAGCCATTTACACGGATGGAATATCCATTAGCCTGCATAGAGCCGCCGATATTGTTCTCGCCCAAAGAAATTTCCTGGCCAATATAGTAGATTTCGTCCCGAACTGTATCCAATTTTTGATAGTAGGAATTCAACTGCACACAGTGAAATATGTACAGAATACCGCACAGCGATATGGATATGAAAAGAAATAGATGCTTTCTCCTGATTTTCATTTAGGTATCCTCTCTGCGCAATAGATCGATGCTGGAAAATCTCCAGATTGAAATGGATATACACAAAAGCTGCGCAATAAAACAGCTGACAATGGAAATCCAAGACTCTATATTTGCCATAGGAATGTGTATATTCCGGACAGCGATTGCTCCGGCAAAAGGAATCCATGGAGTGGGACTGTACAGGGAAAAAAGTATGCTTACAAAGCAAATCAAAAAAGCGGCGATTGGATGAATGAACATTTGCAGCGCAATTTGCAGAAGGTTACAGGTTTGGAAAACAATCAATGGCTTCACAACGGTGGTAAAAAGCACTTGTTTCGCAGAAACGGTGTCTATATTCAGGATATCCTCCGCAATAGAGGCTGTCATAGAGAGGGAAAGTACTTGATTCATTATGATACAGGATGTTACAGCACAAATCAGTATCATTAGATAGTATAAACAGCCCCCAGCCATTGCCCAAACGCATTTGGATAGGATCCAATGCTTCCTGCTTTGACAGCGAATCATGATCTGCTGCCCATTCATTGTTAAACCATCCAGGAAATAATGGATATGCAGTGCAGGACAGGTGACGATGAGCAATATCCAAAGTATGGGTATCTCAGTTTTTTGATTTCCGGAAGACAGAGACGAAATAGCCTGTTCTCCACGGAACAGATACAACAAACAGTCGCCTAAAGTTCCTGAGATGTTGTGAAGAGATAAAAGCCGAAAATACTGGAGCAGTGAAATGCTTGTTACAAAAACGGCAAGCCAATATTCGGCGCGGAGCAAACCGCAGCGCAAATCATGTTGAATCGGTTTATAAAAGGTCATGATGCACCACCTGAGAAAAACCAACCAAATAAGAAATACACGTTAAGATACCAATGTATGAGAATATCATCCAACCCGGATTATGGTTTAGCGGTGTGGCCATTGCCGCGTGCAGAATATTTGTCTCAATGGTTACGTTTACAAAGGACCTGAAAGCTGTTCCTAATGCGGCAAGACAGTAAAACACGCCGTATGGCAGCAAAATGGCGAGAGGTACGAATCGCAATTTGCTTCCAAACAAAAAAACGGTTACTGCGGCGGTCCCGCCGAAAAGAAATTGTATGCCGCACCAACAAACACAGTATATCCAAGGGTGTGTATAATATAGCCACGCCAAAAAATCCACGTTGCTGAGGCCAATTACCTGCATCATGTTATATTGTATGGGAATTGCCGGAGCAAAGGTTGCCTGGGCCAATAGACAGACGACTAGGGGAATGGCGGTAACGACACCGCCGCTGATGAAAATAGCCAGAAATTTTGCGTGAAACCAGGTGTTTTTTTTGACTCTGGATATCGTCTGAAAATAATACCCATTGCAGCGCTCCTGACTGTATGACCATGAAAACGGGATTGCGGCCAAAAGCGGCCAGAGTTCATAAAACAGGAAACTGCTATAGGTATACCCGGTGAATGGCATCCAATACAGAAAAAGAGAACAGGGATCAGGTCCCCCACCGAGGCCCAGCTCTAAGTTGTAATATCGTGCCTCTTGGACCATAGAGGCGGTTTCTTTTGCATGGAACAGCGCAATTGTGATCCCAACTGTCAGCGCCAGTATAAAGAGCCGATTGTGCCTTGCTTTCCAAAGCTCTGTCTTCAATATTCCAGCCATTTGTCCCCTCCGCTGCCCATTTACTGCAAGTGCAGTTCCCATGTGCTTGTCGAAAAATCCTCAAGAAGAGCCCAGAGTAAAAGGCTTTCCGGTTAAATGGGCGTTCCTTTGATCTGATCATCCTGGATGTAAATCTGATATCCAACAAGAAATCCTAGCTGAAAGCTTTTTTCTTCCCCAGGCCCAAGGAAAAAGGCGTCTGGATTTTTCCAAGTGTCGGTTTTGCCGCTAAAATAAGAGAGGTCGATGTGACTGTCTGTTAAGTTGATGCTGTCGATGATCCTACAAAGCGTTTGCGCCTGAAAAAGGTATGGGTCCTCATAGTGATTTACCCAATCTCCGTTGATATTTTGATAGCGGCTGGTTGCACCATCAGGATTGGAAACGGTCACGTCCAACAGCACCATGTATATCCCATCGTGCATGCTGCCATCGGCACAAAATAAATCGGGATATTCATAGTGTGTTGGAT
>RQCD01000065.1 GCA_008668455.1 Clostridia bacterium | reverse complement strand
TCAATATGATCGCACCCTCGGAAAGCCAGATTTCTGTTGTGGTAGATCAGAAGGATGCAGAGCGTGCGGTGGTAGCCATTCACGATCGTTTCCTGCTGTAGGGGTGTGCAATGGAGGATAAAATTTTTGGAAGAAATCCTGTTTTAGAGGCAATTCGATCCGGACGGGAAATTGATAAAATTTTTGTGAAAAAGGGAAATGCAGAGGGTTCTCTGATCCCCTTAATCCGAAAAGCAAAGGAACGCGGTATCATTATTTCAGAGATCGACCGGCATAAGCTGGATCAAATGGCAGACGGTGCAAATCATCAGGGTGTGATTGCCTTTGCTGCCACGCACGAATATATGCCGCTTGCAGAGATGTTAGCTCAGGCAAAAAATCCGCCGTTTTTAGTGATCTGTGATAAAATCACCGATCCGCATAATTTAGGATCAATTTTAAGAACGGCAAACTGTGTCGGGGCAGACGGTGTGATCATCCCAAAGCGTAACAGCGTAGGGTTAAGCTCCGTCGTTGCAAAAACCTCTGCCGGTGCAATTGAATATACACCGGTGGCGCATGTGACGAATATTGCTCAGACGATCGATCAGCTAAAGGAGCGCGGTTATTGGATTGCCGGAGCGGACATGGACGGAGAGGAAATGTACCGAAGTAACTTAACCGGCGCGATTGCCTTGGTGATTGGCAGCGAGGGTGAGGGAATCAGCCGCCTGGTGCGCGAAAAGTGCGACTTTTTAGTGAAAATTCCGATGTCCGGAGACATTAATTCGCTCAATGCCTCCGCGGCAGCGGCGGTGCTGATGTATGAGGTCAGGCGGCAGAGAATATTTGAAAATTGAGAAAACAAAGAAAACAATTGAATTTACTTGAAAATAAAAGAATACAAGGAGCGCATTTAGCAGGATTGGAAAATACGAAAAAATGGAGGATATTTTAACTGTTTTGCCGTTGGATTTTATTGAAAAATCCTGCTATAATTAGATTCAGTTTTAAGAATGGATACAGATGAGAGGAGAATCAGAATGAAAGCTGTTGTAACGGTGGTCGGCAAGGATAAGGTCGGCATTATTGCAAGGGTCAGCGGTGTCCTGTGTGAAAATGAAATTAACATTTTAGATATTTCGCAGACTATTATGCAGGATATGTTTACTATGATCATGTTAGTGGATATGGGAGAAAAAATGATTTCAGAAATGTCTGAAAAGCTGGACGCTTTAGCAAGCGATGTAGGACTTTCAATCCATATTCAGAGCGAGGAGCTGTTTTCCTCTATGCACCGGATTTAGGAGGCGCGCATGATTAATCCATTTGAAATTTTAGAAACGATCAATATGATCGACAAGGAAAACCTGGATATTCGGACGATCACCATGGGAATCTCTCTGAAGGACTGCGTGGACGCAAATGTGGAACGTGCATGTGAAAAGATTTATCAGAAGATCACGACCTATGCAAAGGATTTAGTGAAAACCGGAGAGGATATCGAGAAACAGTTCGGGATTCCGATTATTAATAAAAGAATCTCGGTTACCCCGATTTCCGCAGTGATTGATGCCCTGGAAAATCCGAAGCTTGCAGACTGTGTGCAGGTGGCACAAACATTAGACCGTGCGGCAAAGGCAGTCGGTGTGAATTTTATCGGCGGCTACAGTGCGCTGGTACATAAGGACTATACTAAGGGAGAGCGGCTTTTAATTGAGTCGATCCCGGAGGCTTTGGCAAAGACAGATTTAGTATGTTCCAGTGTGAATGTGGGAAGTACAAGAGCGGGTATTAATATGGACGCTGTGGCGCAGATGGGTAGAGTGGTCAAACGGGCAGCCGAGTTGACTGCCTCCTCTGCCGGTTTTGCATGTGCAAAGCTTGTGGTATTTGCAAACGCTGTGGAGGACAATCCCTTTATGGCTGGTGCATTTCATGGTGAGGGCGAGGGCGACTGCGTGATTAATGTGGGCGTCAGCGGTCCGGGCGTTGTGAAATGCGCATTGGAAAAGGTTAAGGGCGAACCGTTTGGTGTGGTGGCAGATGTTATTAAAAAGACTGCGTTTAAGATCACCAGAATGGGTCAGCTGGTTGCTCAGGAGGCATCCAAACGGCTGGGCGTGCCGTTTGGTATTGTCGATTTGTCCTTAGCGCCGACTCCTGCCGTTGGAGACAGTGTGGCATATATTTTGGAGGAAATGGGTCTGGAAAAGTGCGGAACACACGGCACAACCGCGGCTTTAGCGCTTTTGAATGACGCTGTGAAAAAGGGCGGCATTATGGCATCCTCCTATGTCGGCGGACTTTCGGGTGCGTTTATTCCGGTGAGTGAGGATGCCGGTATGATTGCAGCGGCAAAATGCGGTGCGCTGACCTTAGAAAAGCTAGAGGCGATGACCTGCGTTTGCTCAGTGGGATTGGATATGATTGTTCTTCCGGGTGATACCACAGCAGAAACTATTTCGGCAATTATTGCAGATGAGGCGGCAATCGGAATGGTCAATTCCAAAACAACTGCTGTCCGTGTGATCCCGGCGCCGGGAAAAAAGGTTGGCGACACGGTGGAATTCGGCGGACTTTTAGGCAGCGGACCGGTGATGCCGGTAAAACCGTACAATAGCGAGGCATTTATTCACCGCGGAGGCAGAATTCCCGCTCCGCTACAGAGCTTAAAAAATTAGAAGGAAGGTGATTTTATGGAGGATACCATCAATAAAATCATTCAGATTGAAGAGGACGCAAAAAGAATTGTTGCGGATGCGAAGCAGAAAAAGGATGCGCTTTCTGAGGATGTGGACGCAGCTGTGAAGGAAATGCGGGAAGAAATCGAAGCGCGTGCGAAAAGGAAGATTCAGCAGATTGAAAGCTATGAGGAGGAATACCGGAAAAAGCAGATCGACCGGGTTCGTGCTCAGTATCAGAACGCAGAGAGCGCTATGGAGCAAACCTATCAGAAGCAGAAGGATGTCTGGATCAATCAGATTTATAAAGCGGTTTTAAACGGTGTAAGGGAGTGATCTGATGGGGAATCAGTATTGCGCGATTTCCACCAAGCTCCAGGGAATGTATGCAGGGTATCTCACAGATGAGGACTATATGCAGCTTT
>RQCD01000128.1 GCA_008668455.1 Clostridia bacterium | reverse complement strand
CTCCTTTGATGAAAAAATGTTCCACATTATCCGCTCGTTCCACGGTGTCGGAAGATGTACAGCCGGCGGCTAATGCTCGCGCGGTTGTCCGCAGCATATTCCGCTCCATCTCTTAAACCTGAATTTCATTAAGGATATTGACGAATTTTACGGAGCATATCAGGCAGGAGCAGAGGTTGGAAGCAGACCGCCGATTGTAAACTATACCACCGAGGATTTAGAGCCGGGCGAGGCAGTAGAAAGAGGTGACGGGAATGCGTAAAATTTCTTTAGATCAATTGGATATGCTGTTCTCGGCAATCTCAAAAACACACAGCCTTTATCTTCCGGTTGATACCAAGACAGGCGCAAAATTCGAGCCGTGGGAAAACGGAAAAACACTCTCTGGCGCTTTGAACACCGTTCGGAGCGCAAAGGATTTCTTCTTTCCGCAGACCGAAAACCTGATGGACTTTAAGATGGAGGGAAAGACTATCGAGGTGAGCGACCCCCGGAGCCAATGTGAGGATTTTGTTCTGTTTGGTGTGCGCGCCTGTGATGTGAAAAGCTGTGAGGGGTTAGACCGCGTCTTTTTAGCAGACCCTGCTGACACCTATTATCAGAACCGGCGCGAGCATGGCGTGATCTTTGCGCTTGCCTGCACCAGACCGCAGGAAACCTGCTTCTGCAAAACCTTCGGCATTGACGCTGCTGACCCGGAGGGGGATGTTGTCTGCTGGAAAACGGACGATACCCTCTATTTAGAGGCAAAAACCGAAAAGGGAAACGCTTTGTTGGAAGCCCTTGCGGATGTCACTGAGGAATCGGACGCAGCAGCAGTAACCGCACAGCAGGAGGAAACGAAAAAGAGACTGGAAAGACTTCCCCTCTCCTCCCTCTCTGCAGAAAAATTCGGTTCGGGAAAAACGGCGGAATTTTTCAATGCACCGGAATGGAGCGCGCTTTCCGAGTCCTGCTTAGGCTGCGGTACCTGCACGTTTGTCTGCCCGACCTGTCAGTGCTATGACATTAAGGATTTCAAGACCTGACACGGCGTGACGCGTTTCCGCTGCTGGGAATCCTGCATGTATTCCGACTTTACAAAAATGTCGGCAGGTCAGCCGCGTTTAACGCAGTTAGAGCGTTTCCGTCAGCGGTTTATGCATAAATTAGTATATTATCCGACCAATAACGACGGATTGTTCTCCTGCGTCGGCTGCGGAAGATGTCTTTCCAAATGTCCGATTCAGATGAATATTGTAAAAGTAATGAAAACGTTAGGAGGTCAGAACAATGGCTGATAGAAAAGAACCCCTGATTCCGGTGGTTGGTGTGGTAACCGACATCCGGATCGACACGCCGGACGTGAAAACCTTCCGCGTGGTTACTCCTGACGGAAAAAAAGCGTTTGAGCATAAGCCGGGACAGTGTGCAATGCTCTCGATTCCGGGCGTGGGCGAGGCGATGTTCTCCATCACCTCCTCCCCGACCAATGAAGAATTTATGGAATTTTCCATTAAAAAATGCGGCTGTGTAACCGAATGGCTGCACTCGATGGAGGTTGGTCAGCAGATCACCATCCGCGGTCCTTACGGCAATGCCTTTCCGGTGGATACCGAATTTGCCGGACACGACATGCTCTTTATCGCCGGCGGTATCGGACTTGCACCGCTCCGCTCTGTGATTAACTATTGCCGCCATTACCGCGACCGCTACGGAAAGATCGATATTGTCTACGGTTCGCGCAGTATGCAGGATTTAGTAGACTATCAGGAAATTATTGACGAATGGACGAACGATGATGGCGTGAATGTATATTTAACCATTGACCGCGAGCAGCCGGAGTGGGACGGTCATGTGGGGTTTGTTCCGAACTATGTAAAAGAATTAGGCTTTTCGACTGATAAAACCGCAATTTTATGCGGTCCTCCGATCATGATTAAATTCACGCTTGCAGGACTCCAGGAGCTTGGCTTTGACAAGACCCAGGTTTATACCACCATGGAGCTGCGCATGAAGTGCGGAATCGGAAAGTGCGGCCGCTGCAATATCGGCTCGAAATATGTCTGCAAGGACGGACCGGTATTCCGCTGTGATGAATTAGACGAGCTTCCGGATGAGTATTAATGAGTGCATCGGCACAGAGAGGAATGATTTGATTATGGAAAATATGGTTCATATTTATCTGTTTGGAAAACAGTATACAGTACCCGATAACCTCACCATCATGCGCGCGATGGAATATGCAGGCTATCAGCTGGTGCGCGGCTGCGGATGCAGAAACGGTTTCTGCGGCGCATGCGCAACAATTTACCGCATTAAGGGCGAGCGCGAATTAAAGACCTGTCTTGCATGTCAGACAAAGGTGGAGGACAATATGTATATTGCAACTCTGCCGTTTTTCCCGCTGGTGAAGCAGGTCTACGACATTGAAAAGATTCAGCCGACCCAGCAGATTATGATGCAGCTTTATCCGGAAATTTACGCATGCGTCGGCTGTAACGCCTGCACAAAGAGCTGTACCCAGAAGCTGAACGTGATGCAGTATATCGCATATGCGCAAAGAGGCGAATTTGACAAGTGTGCGGAAGAATCCTTTGACTGCGTGATGTGCGGCGTATGTTCTTCCCGCTGTCCGGCAGGAATTTCCCATCCGCAGGTTGCAATGCTTGCACGGCGCTTAAACGGAAAATATCTTGCTCCGAAAAGCGAGCATTTAGAAAACCGTGTCAAGGAAATCAAGGACGGAACCTTTACCGAGCTGATTGAAAACCTCATGGGCAAGCCGATTGAGGAAATCAAAGAGCTTTATAACAACAGAGATATCGAGAAGTAAGGAGGGGATTTAGAATGTACGCAAAGGAATTTCAGGAATCCTTAAAGGCAGTTGAGGCGGCAAGAGAAGCAAATATTGCATATGAACCAAAGCGTATGACCGCAGAGGAAAAGGACAAATTGCTCGCCGCCTATCATCCGGACTATAAAAAGAGCGAGTTTGAAACGCTTGCAATCGGCGCAAACAAGGGCGAGAAGGTGCCGCACGAGCTTTGCGAAATGCTACAGGCACACAGCCGTATCAGGGCAGAGGATGTCAATTTAGAGGAGATCCGCTATGATGTGGATGTCTTAATCATCGGCGGCGGCGGCGCAGGCGCATCGGCTGCAATCGAGGCGGACAATGCCGGCGCAAAGACTATGATCGTAACCAAGCTCCGGATTGGCGACGCAAACACCATGATGGCGGAGGGCGGAATCCAGGCAGCTGATAAACCGAACGATTCCCCGGCAATCCATTTTGTAGACGCATTCGGCGGCGGTCACTATGCGGCAAAGCGCGAGCTTTTAGCAAAATTAGTATGCGACGCACCGGAGGCAATCCAGTGGCTGAATGATCTGGGCGTGCAATTTGACAACGACGAAAACGGAACAATGGTGACTACCCACGGCGGCGGAACTTCCCGGAAACGGATGCATGCTGCAAAGGACTATTCCGGTGCAGAAATCATGCGGACGCTGCGTGATGAGGTGTTAAACCGCGGCATCCCTGTCGTAGACTTCACCTCTGCCATTGAACTGATCTTAGACGAGAACGGCAAGGCAGCCGGCGCAGTTTTGATGAATATGGAAACCAAAGAGCTGATGGTGGCACGTGCAAAGACGGTTATTATCGCAACCGGCGGCGCAGGACGGATGCATTACCAGGGCTTCCCCACCTCCAATCACTACGGCGCAACCGCAGACGGTCTGGTGTTAGGATATCGTGTGGGTGCAAAGCTGCTCTATGCAGACACCCTCCAATACCATCCGACCGGCGCTGCTTATCCGCAGCAGATTTTCGGTGCGCTGGTAACGGAGAAGGTTCGTTCCCTGGGTGCAAAATTAGTAAACCGTGACGGCAAGGTATTTATGCATCCGCTGGAAACACGTGACGTTTCCGCAGCGTCCATTATTCGCGAATGCTCCGACCACGAGGAGGGGGTTGACACCGGCAGCGGCAAGGCTGTCTGGCTGGACACTCCGATGATCGAGGCAATCGGCGGCGAGGGAACAATCGAAAAGAGAATCCCGGCAATGATGAGAATGTTCGCAAGCTACGGAATTGACATCCGGAAAGAGCCGATTCTGGTTTATCCGACACTGCACTATCAGAACGGCGGTCTGGATATTGACGTATCCGGCATGACCACGAATGTGGAAAATCTGTTCGTAGCCGGTGAGGCTGTCGGCGGAATCCACGGCAGAAACCGTCTGATGGGAAATTCCCTTTTGGATATTATCGTGTTCGGCAGAAACGCCGGTCAGAACGCGTCCAAAAAAGCAAAGGAAACAACGCCCGGCAAGCTGACGCTTTCCCACATCGCAAAATTCGACAAGGAGCGCGAGGAAGCAGGCATCAGGACAGACGCTGTTTCTCCGAAGCTTTTGCCAAACTATACAAATAAAAAAAGTGAAATCTAAGTATTGCATTAAGGACGGGCGTTTTTTCGCCCGTCCTTATAGCGGTTGAACCAATAGGGGGTTTTTTGAATGGAATTATTGAATGGGGTCATTAACGTGACAGGTGTTTCTTACCTGATTTTTTCAATTATGATCATCGTTGCGCTGGGTTACCTGTTAGGACGTGTGACCGTTAAGGGTGTGTCCTTGGGAACTGCCGGCGTTTTTGTCATTTCCCTGTTATACGGCGCATTCTTCTACACCAAGCTGACTGACGCTTTAAAAACAGCTGAAATCGCACAGCACGGCTTAAAGATTGTGGAAAATCTCGGTCTTGTGTTCTTTGTTACCTCGGTTGGCTTTATTGCAGGACCGAAGTTCTTTAAGAATTTGAAAAACAATTTTAAATCGTACATCCTGTTAGGAGTCACAATTATTCTTGCCGGCGGTCTGACCTGCGTGGCATGCTATCTGATCGGACGGAATCGCGAAACGAATCAGACAGAATTTTTAGCGCTGATCGACGGTCTTCTCTCCGGCTCGCTCACCACCACACCGGGATTCTCCGCTGCAAAGGAAACGGTCAAGAATGTGTTTGCAGCAACGCCGGATTTAGCAAACGAATATGAGGCGGCAGTTACCGTCGGATACGGAATTGCGTACTTATTCGGCGTTATCGGCGTGGTTTTATTCGTTCAGATTCTTCCGAAAATCGTACATGCCGATATGGACGCAGAGCGCAAAAAGCTTTTGAGCGTGGATACCGGCTCGGCAAAGGAAACGCTTTCCGGGCTGATTGAAATTGACGATATGGGATTGGGCGCATTCGGACTTGCCGCTATGATCGGTCTTGTGATCGGTAATATTCGGATTCCGCTGACCCCGCAGGGTCTCTCCGGCACATGCTTCTCCCTCACCACCACCGGCGGCGCACTGATTACCTCACTGGTATTCGGTCATTTTGCGCATATCGGCAAGGTAAGCATTATGCCGCCGAAAAAGACGCTGGAATGCTTAAGAGAATTGGGACTGATGATCTTTCTGATCGGCGCAGGTGTTGCCGGCGGCGCAAACTTTGTGAAGTACTTCAAACCGATCTACTTCCTCTATGGCGCACTCATGACGCTGATTCCGATGATTATCGGCTATATCATCGCAACCAAGGTACTGAAATTAAGTCTCTTAAACTCGCTCGGCTCAATCACCGGCGGTATGACCAGTACCCCGGCGCTCGGAACGCTCATCCATGTGGCAAAAACAGAGGACGTTGCCTCTGCCTATGCCGCAACCTACCCGATCGCCCTGTTAGCAGTCGTGCTGGTATCGCAGTTTATGATTGTAATTTTTGCATAACTCAAATCATGCCATAGGTTTTTTGCTTGTGGCATGTTTTTTTTTGAAAATTTACGTTTTTATATTCACTATTGCCTTTTTGCAAAAAATCTGTTATACTGTATTTGTTAGGTGAGTTCATAAAATGAACATAGGGCAAAGAATACAACAAAGACGAAAAAAACTTGACTTGTCGGCAGATACGGTAGCTGATTACTGAAAGAATCATATATTGTGGATAATAACTGAATACTTTCCCGATGTGACGCAATGGGAATCTGATCTTAAAACGGGAAAAGGGCAAAAAATAATGAATTGCTTATTTTGTAAATCCGAATTAAAAACCGAATATACAAATTATATTGCAGCTTTAGGAAAATGTATGATTGTAATTCGGAATGTGCCTACACAAGTATGCACACAATGCGGTGAAAAATCTTATAGTTTTGAGGTTTCAGTGCGTATTCAAAAATTAGTTGATCAAGTAAAGGGCATTGTTTCAGGCATTGCAGAAATTTCATATACAGATGTCGCATGATAAACCGCAAAAATCTGCAAGTATGTATTGGTGGTGCTTTCAAAGCATTGATTATATAAAATTTTAAAGAAAGAGAGAAAAATAAAATTGAGTGATTTTCCATATACTATAGAGGACCTAAGAAATGCATGTAATGACGATAGGATTAAATGGTCAATTCATGCATTGAAACGACTAAGGGAACGCCATATAACACGAAACGATTATAAAAATAGTATCTATACCGGTGAAATAATTGAATACTATCCGGAAGATTACAGAGCTCCCAGTTGTCTTGTTTCCGGATTGAGTATGGAACGTAGACCATTACACACAGTATCTGGGTATGATGATAGCATAATCTACGCGGTTACGGCATATCACCCCAATATCGAAGAATGGGAGCATGATTTTAAAACAAGGAGAGTGAAGGAATAATGCGCTGTTATTTTTGCAAAGGTAATTTAGAAGAATCAACAACAGAATATATTGAAAAAATTGATAATTTTATTGTTGTAATTGAGAATATTCCGTGTGAAAAATGTTCACAATGTGGTGAAGCATATTTTTCTGATGAAGTTGCAGAAAAAATAGAAAAAATTCTTGATAGCATTCAACAAATTTCAAGTTCGCTAACAATTACCGTGATTGACTATATGCATACCGCAGCATAAAAAAACTCACCCCACCCGGCTGTACTTCCCCTAAAACAGCCAGGCAGTGTGATCCCTATGTATGGGTGATGTTTATACTTTCCCCTAACCATTGTTATACCACAATTTTCATGTTTTGTCAATACATTTTATTAAAAAATCACCCTGCACCATCTCCTACAACGGCGCAGGGTGTACACTGATCAAGCTAAACTGACAAGGGGTGAGTTTATTCCGTCGGTGCAGATAGAGTGCATATAATACACCATTTCCAAAAACATTGTATCACAAGCACTCGATTTTGTCAAAATACCGGGCAAGCGGATTAAGCTTGCCCGGTATTCTATCAGGAAATTGGAATGATAATTTCGTCACCAACCTGAATGACTGCATTTTCCAGCTCATTCAGTCTTTGAATTTCCCGGATCAGCTTCCGGACGTCTTTTTTGGTTTCGTTATGCTCGGACGCGATGCTCCAGAGGGTATCGCCCGGCTTAACATAGACGGAAACCACGTTCCGCTCCGGCGCAACATAGCCTTTCACAGAGGAAAAGCCGCAGCAGAATAAAAATGTCATAACCAGGCAGAAAAAGCAGAACCGTCTTTTATTTGTTACTCTTAATTTTTTCTTTCTTCTCGTTTTCATCGAATGACCTCCTTTGCAAGCTACCGAACATATGTACTGTTTCTATTTTGATTATACCAGAATATATGTTCGGTGTCAAGCGTAAAAATCGAACAAATTTTCGGTTCTTTTTTTGGTTCTTTTGTTGCACAAATCATCAAAATATGATAAAATATAAGAAAACGGCATTGGAGTGGTGGAAATGTATCATTTATTTGAAAAAAAATGGGGAGAATTAGGCTTTTCCCTGGCAAGCGGTGTGGCATATTTTATTATTGTCTGGAATTTTATCCGCCGTTATACCTACCGCGGCGGCAATCTTTTAGCATTTTTTTTCGCCCCGGCGATCATCTGCGGCATGGCGCTGATTCTGATGAAAACCATCCGCGCATGGCGCGAACAGGAGCTTTGGAGCAGACTGAACACGCTGATTTTAGTGCATATTGTGATTGCGCTTGCGGCGGTTGTGTTCCTGTTGGACGCAATTTTAAAATTTTAAAAAAATTTTGAAAATATGCAGCATTTTTTTAATTATATTCTATATGAGGATCTTGAAAATCGCACAGTCAGCCGATAAAAAAACCCAGCGCAAAACTGGGTTTTCTTTTTTAGTCCTCTGAAAACATCGGTGTGGAGAGATATCTCTCGCCGGTATCCGGGAGCAGGGCAACGATTACTTTCCCCCGGTTCTCCGGACGTTTTGCAAGCTCGGCAGCAGCAAAGACAGCTGCGCCGGAGGAAATGCCAACCAGCACGCCCTCGCCTCTTGCCAGAGCCTTTCCGGTCTTGAATGCGTCCTCATTTTCTACTGTGATGATTTCATCATAAATCCTGGTATTGAGCGTATCCGGTACAAAGCCTGCGCCGATTCCCTGAATCTTATGCGGTCCTGCTGTTCCCTTGGACAATACCGGCGATCCGGCAGGCTCAACGGCAACAACCTTAACCTTCGGATTCTGAGATTTTAAATATGCGCCAACACCGGAAATTGTTCCGCCTGTACCGACGCCGGCAACAAAGATATCAATCTTGCCGTCCGTGTCCTCCCAGATTTCCGGACCTGTGGTTTTTTTATGAATTTCCGGGTTTGCCATATTGGTAAACTGACTCGGAATAAAGCTGCCCGGGGTCTGCGCTGCCAGCTCCTCTGCCTTTGCAATCGCACCCTTCATCCCCTTTGCGCCGTCGGTTAAAACAATTTTTGCGCCGTAGGCTTTCAGCAAATTTCTCCGCTCCACGCTCATCGTCTCCGCGCTGGTCTGAATAATCTCATACGCTCTGGACGCTGCAGCCGAGGCAAGTCCGCTTACGGTGGTT
>RQCD01000229.1 GCA_008668455.1 Clostridia bacterium | reverse complement strand
ATTTACTTTTCAAAAAAATGTGTTACAATAAACCTATCAAGATCAATGAGGAGCGGATAATATTTAGGAGTTCATAAAAAAAGCCGGGATTCTGATTGAGGCGCTGCCGTATATTCAGAAGTTTGCAAATAAAACGGTGGTGGTAAAATACGGCGGAAATGCAATGATCAATGACGAACTAAAGCATTCTGTGATGGATGATATTATTCTGTTAAAATATATCGGACTGCATCCGATTTTGGTGCATGGAGGCGGCCCGGATATTTCGGCGGCATTAAATAGCTTTGGAAAAAAATCCGAATTTGTGAACGGTCTGCGTGTGACCGACGCGGAAACGATGCGGATTGCACAGATGGTTTTGGTGGGAAAAACAAATAAGGAAATTGTTTCGCTCCTAAATTGTAAGGGCGGAAAGGCAATCGGTTTCTGTGGAATTGACAGCGGCTTTATCCGGTGTAAAAAGCAGTACGCCTTAGCAGACGGAGAAAAAAAGGATATCGGCTATGTGGGCGATATTGTGCGGGTAGATCCGCATATTATTCAGTATCTTGCAAGCGATGCCTATATCCCGGTGATTGCGCCGATCGGTATGGATGAGGAAGGGCAAAGCTACAATATTAATGCAGACAGCGTTGCTGCGGCAATTGCAGCAGCAACCTCAGCGGAAAAGCTGATTCTTTTAACAGATGTGGAGGGTGTAAAGGACGAGCAGGGAAATGTGATTTATGAAACCTGCCGCGAAGAAATTCATCAGCTGATTGAAGCCGGTATTATCAGCGGCGGTATGATTCCAAAGGTGCTTGGCTGTCTGGACGCATTAGATGCCGGAGTAAAGGGCGTTCATATTATCGACGGCCGCGTTCCGCACTGCTTGCTTTTGGAGATATTCACAAAGACGGGAATCGGCACTTTGATAAAAGGTACAAATTATTAGATCGGAAATTGTTTAACAAAGATATATTTGATCTTTTTTTCCAAACGGCCTTGACAAAGATGTTAAAATCCTGTATAATGAAGAAAAAAGCTATCGGCTTTTGAAATTTTAGTAGGAGGTTTTACTCATGAAGAAAAAGAAAATGACTTCTTTGGCTATTACGTCGTCATTAGTATTGAGCATGTTCGCGGCCACACTTCCTGCAATGGCAGAACAATACTATTCCGATGTGGCTGAAGATCACTGGGCATATAGTTGGGTAGATTATATGCATGGAAAGGGATATATCCATGGTTACCCGGATGGTACATATCGTCCGGATCAGAACATTACCCGTGCAGAGTTTGTAACAATTTTAAACTATGTTTTAAATTCCAGAAATCCTGCAAATAAAGATTTTACAGACGTAACAAGCGAGGATTGGTTCTATGATCAGATCCAATGGGCAGCAGGAGCAGGTTATCTCTCCGGCTATAGTGATGGAAGCGCAAAGCCGAACCAGTACATCACCCGCGAGGAGGCAGCTGTTGTTGTATCAAAAGCATACCACCTGAAGGTGAATGAGAGCGGTGAAGGCTATACAGATGCAGATAAGGCAAGTGATTGGGCGCTGCCGTTTATTAAAACCCTGACCAATAATGCCATTCTTAGCGGAGACGGAAACGGTACATTCCGTCCGAAAGATAACATCCTCCGTGCAGAGGTTGCCGTTATGATCGCAAAGGCAGAACAGAACCCGGATCTTGAGAAAGAAGAGCTGGTATATCCGGATTCTCTGACCAAGACTGAGGATGGCTATACCTTAAACGGAATCACCGTGAAAAATCTGGATAAGGACATGAAGGTTTCTGTTGAGGTAACAGAAAACGGAAATGTCGGAACTTATACAGTCACTGCAAAAATCGGCGATGAAGTACTGGTTGAAAACGGTACACTGGACGATTTAAAGGCAGCATTGGAGGCAAGAACCTTCTCAGCTGAGGATCTTGCAAACCTGCATCTGACTTTCTCAGGCTTTGAGGCTGCAGAGGCTGGTTCTTCCCTGGATGTGAAGATCACAGCTACCGATGCAGAAAACAGTGTGGTAATTGGGGCTAAGACCTATAGCATTGCATTCGGCGAGCCGTCCATTGTATGGCCGCAGATCACAGGTACAAGAAATAACTACCAGTTTACAAAGGCAAAGCCGTCCGCTGTTACAAACGGCAAGCTGATTCTGACAAACATTTCTGATGATGAATTGGGTGCATACAGCATTGATGCAAAAATCGGAAATGAAGCTTTAGGTAAATTTGATTCAATTGAAGCATTGAATAAGGCAATTGAGGAAAAGGTTTGGACAGATGATAGCTTATCTGCTTTGACCTTAACCTTTACCGCAAACGGCAGTCAAAGCTTTACTCTGAAGTTCAGAGCTTCCTTGGTTGATGCAACCGAAGGAACAGAAATCGGCAATAACGCTGAGTATACCATTAACTTTGAAAAGGTTTCCGGTCAGACCGGCAGCCTGGCGGGCGGAAGAAAAACAACTCCGGTTGATGAATCCCGTGACCGTGTTGTTGAAAGCTTAAAGGATTACCAGGCTGGCAAGACAAACAGCAGCGCTGACCGTGCAGTTGCAAATGACGAAAGAAATCATGGTATCTCAAATGATATGCTGAAGGTTATTCTGACAAACGACGGTATGACAACTTTTGATGCAGCAGCAGTTCAGACAAAGGATTCCTCCAAAGTTGCAGCATCCTATACTGCTATGATGACAGCGCTGAAGGATACAGACCGTCATTATTCTGCTCTGTTCCCGATCTATGAGGATGTTATCCGCTATGTTATGGCAAATAACGCAACCTTAAAGGGCGCAGCAGTTGCAACTGACAACAAGGCAGACTATGTATATCTGTTCCGCGCAATGGTAACAACCGTAAATGAAGCAGCAAATGCAGCATGTGCAGTTTACAACGATCCTGCAAACGCTACAAAATCTGCTGATGATCGCTACAACCTGTTCCAGACAGAAGCAACAAAAGCAGTTGCAGATGCACTTGCAGCATGCGAAGCAAATCTTTCTGCCGGAACAAAGGCTGAATTTGCAAGTATTAAGACAATGGCAACAAACTATTGCCTCGCATTGTTTACATCTTCTAAGGGTGACAAGGAAAACCTGAAAGCAGATCTTGCAGGAGTTCAGGCAGGCGAAATGAATGTTAACAAGTTTGTTGGATTCTTAAATAAGTATATTCCGGTAGCTTAATTGGAGTATGATTTACGGACGGATTGAAAAATCCGTCCGTTTTTTCAATTATTCGTGCATTTTTAAGCAGTTTATGATATACTTATTCATATAGAGGGTGATTTCATGTTGAAACAAATACCAACAATAGAAAATCCAAAGGATTATGCAGTATTAGAAAGACGGGATTCCGGGTTTGTTGAATTAAAGGACAAAGAGCCTTTTTTTGTACAGATGCAGTATCCGCGCCTTGGAATGAGGTACGCAGAATCCCGGTGTCTGATCCGGGAGGAGCTATTTGAGCGTCTCTTGGCGGCGCAAAACTCACTTCCAGGCGGAATCCGGCTTTGCATTTGGGATGCCTGGCGCCCGTTTCTGCTGCAAAAGGAGCTTTATGAGAAATACCGTCAGCAGATTGTAAGCCAGTTTCATTTGGAAAAGAAAACGGAGTGCGAGGTGGAGAACGTGGTCAGACGGTTTGTTTCGCCGCCGGCAGACAATCCGCTCCTGCCGCCGGTGCATACCACAGGCGGTGCAGTGGATCTGACACTTGCAGATCAAAATGGGACACCGCTTCCCATGGGAACAGAATTTGACGCATTTTCCGACAAGACGCGAACGGACTATTTTGAACATTCCGAAAATGATCCGGATGTCCGGGACCGGCGCAGACTGCTTTATTCTGTCATGACAGGACAAGGCTTTACCAATCTGCCGTCCGAGTGGTGGCATTATGATTACGGGGACCGATTCTGGGGATATTACAAGAATCAGCCGGCATATTTTGCCGGTATATTTGAGCAGCCATAAACCAAGAATGGAGAGGAAGAAAATGACAAAAGACAAGAGCGAACTGATGAGTTCGCTAAAGCGTGAGAAGAAAAGAAATTATGTAATTTTGTACACGGTTACATTGGCGGTTTGGCTGCTTTTGGTGGCGTATTCCTTTTTAAAGGGATTTTTTAACGGCGGGGAGTTTGTGGTCAATGTGGTGAATAATATCATCGGCATCCTGCCGCCGATTCTGATTTTTGATTTTTTTAATGAAAAGCTTACCAAGGAATCAGACACGATTGAAATGTCGAATCAAATCACTGAAACCCTGATGAGCAATCCGGAAACCTTAGAGCTATTCAGTGAGGAACAGAAAAAGAACTTTATCCGTTCTGCAGTTTTCTCCGTTGTACGCGATCCGGACGCTGCCGATATTCTGAACCACACTTTGCAACATTATCTTTAAGGCAAGACGATCGGAAAAATCCTTACCAGCTT
>RQCD01000070.1 GCA_008668455.1 Clostridia bacterium | reverse complement strand
GATACCGCCGGTATAGCTGGTGTAGAAATCGGTGGTCACCGTATAAAAAAAAAAAAAATATACCAGAAGTCCGGAAACGCTCAGTCCGGTAATTACTCCGGCATAGGAAAAGGAGGTCTGATCGGGCGCAACGGTTTGGAGTGATCCGGAGGAAGCGGTTTTATAGATTTCGCCGCCGTTTTGGATGCCGCAGATACCGCCTGCATAGCTGTTTTTAATTTCTGTCCGGATGTCTGTGAGGACAGCGGAATTGTAGAGATAGCCGCCGCTCTGAAAACCGCAGATACCGCCTGCCGCTGTGGTGGATGGCTCTGCATGATTTTTCACATAAATTTTTCCAAAATAATAGGTTTGCTCTAAGAATCCTTCATTTTGTCCGGTGATACCGCCGATATTGGAGGATTCAATGCCGGCAGACAGGTCTGCATTGACCTGAACGTTTAAAACAGTACCGTAATTTCTGCCGCAGAGTCCGCCGAGGGACGTGGATTCCGTACTGCTTTCAGCGCTTAAAACCGCGGCGGAAACCGAGCAGTTTTCAATCCGTCCGTAGCTGACCGCCGCAAGACTGCCGATCATTTCTCCGCCTGACAAATGAATCTCCGAAAGGTTTAAATTTTTCATGGTTCCGTCTCCGATCATTCCGAAAAGACCGTATTTTTTTTGATCTCCGGAATGGGAAATCCGGAGTCCTGAGATGGTGCAGCCATTTCCGTCGAAGGTTCCGGAAAAGCCGTCCTCCGGCGTGTCGGTATCAAAGAGCGGCGTCCATTCATCCGTTAATGTAATCGAATTGGAAAGAATATAATGCATGTTTGGATTCATCTGGCGCAGCTCCTGCTCGTTTGTAATTTTTTTAGGGGTGTATGGAACAAGTCCGGGCGTCTGGATGATTTTCTGAAAGCATTTCGGATAAGGAAGTAAAAATCCGTCGCTTGTCTGATCCATTTTCCAGCCGGAGGCAAAGCTCCAGGAAAGCCGTTTTGTATAAAAATTACGGTCGCGCAGATCATCCCAGGAAACGCTTTCTCCGTCAATATCATTTTCATCCGAAAAAACATCCTTGGAATTTTTACGCGTGAGATGATAGCTGAAATTATTATGTGTTTTTCCGCTCTCCTTATTGGTTGTGATAATGCCGCTGCGGTAGGTTAAAAGATCCTGTGTGATAAAGGAGGCGCTGACATTGGAAAGTACATCTCCTCCGATATTCGCTCCGCTGATTCCTCCGGCATACATATCTGAGTAAACGGCATAGGCGGCAGAGAGATTATTGGTAATTGTTCCATAATTAATACCGCAGATACCGCCGGCATAGGAGGTGGAGGAGACGGTATAGAGTGCGGAAAGGGAATTTTCAATCTTTCCGTAATTTGTGCCTACCAGCCCGCCTGCCTGATTTTGCGACGCTTTTACAAAACCGATCCCTGCACAGGAGGAGATCGTGCTGTTTTTCATGATTCCGGCAAACAGACCAACGTTATTTTTTCCCTCCACGTCACCGGTGATTGTCAGATTTTTAATCACTCCATCCGACAGATAGGAAAAAAGTCCGCAGCCTTCCTCACTGCTTTTAATCTTTAATCCGGAAATGGTATGACCGTTTCCGTCGATACTGCCGAAAAAACCGTTTTCTGCGTTAATCGGCGTCCAGTTTTCTGAAAGCTGAATATCATTTTTCAGCCGGAAATGCTTATTTTGAAAATAACGGATATAGTCCAGCTGCTTTTCATCAGAGATTAAGTACGGATTTTCTTCTGTACCGTTTCCTTCGGAGTACACAAACGGCTTCACTGTGCTGATTTTTTTTACCTTGCTTTTAATTCCGCTCGGTGTGACCGCTATAAAATACAGGTTATATTCCTCCTCAGAAGCTAATTGAACCGTTGCGAAACACTCTGTTTTCGGATCGGTGACCGTAGTTAAAATCTGTGTAAAGGAATCTGGATTTGGGGACAGATTACTTTCAAACACAGAGGTTGGAACAGCTTTATAATAAACGGTGCAGGGAACATTTGTTTTTAACGCTAAATTTACGCTCCCTAAAATACCCTCGTTTGCAATTCTCGGATAGTCCCGGAAAAAATCAGGTCTTGTGGCAAAGCCGGACGCGTTATTATAAAACCGGTTTAAAAGCACAATCGCCTCGGCACGCGTTAACGGCTGCTTGGGTCGGATTGTAAAATCCCGGTATCCGGAGAGTATTTTCTGATTCAGAGAAAAGGCAACCGCGTTTTTTGCATAGCCGGAAACCTCTGAAAAATCGGAATAAGCTCCGGCAGATACAAGAGAGGGAGGATTAATGGAGTATGCACGGCATAGCATGACCAAAGCGTCCTCACGCGTCAGGCTATGATTTGGGTAAAAATAACCGTTGTCGCCAAAGATGATATGATTTGATTCTGCAATTACTAAATAAGGGTAATACCATGCATTTTTATCTGCGTCCTTCATAGAGCAGGAAAAGGATGCGGAAAAAAAGCTTTGATAACGAACAATCAGAGCAGTAAATTCCGCTCGTGTGACCGGCTTGTCCGGCAGAAAAGCATCTTCTGATTCTCCTGCTGCAAATTGATTGGAAACGGCAAATTCAATCTCGTCCTGCGCCCAGTGTCCTTCGTAATCTGCGCAGAGGGCACGGGAAAAAAGCATGATGAAAAACAGTAAAAAAAATATTTTCTTCATTTGGATCACCCCGCTTTATTATTTTTATTATAGCAAATTTCTTTTGAAATTGCAATAAAAATTATTTTTTTGGAAATGATAACAAAAGAAAGCGTGGTGATTGGATGAAAAAGAAAAAAAGACCGCATGATCATATGGCAGCGGATATTCTGTTTGATCTGGAGGAGGCAAGCAGTGTGAATGATTTTACCGGCATGCTGCCGACTCCTCCGCAGTCGGACTATGAAAAGGAAAGCTATCGGAATATTTTAGATTATACACCGGAACCGGTGAAAAAGGATTGTTTATATTAATAGGGACATAAAAACACAGATCATCCGGGAACGGTTTTAGCCCTTGAATGATCTGTGTTTTTAGGAATTTATTTAATTATGTCTGTCCCCATAAACGGTACTAAGGCTTCCGGAACGGTGACGGTTCCGTCCTCATTCTGGAAGTTTTCCAAAATGGCTGCAACCGTTCTGCCGACTGCAAGTCCGGATCCGTTTAAGGTATGAACGAACTGCGGCTTATCCTTAGGCGTTCTTCTGAACTTAATATTTGCGCGGCGCGCCTGATAGTCCTCAAAGTTTGAGCAGGACGAGATTTCTACATAGCGTCCGTAGCTTGGCATCCATACCTCAATATCATAGGTTTTTGCAGAGGAAAATCCTAAATCTCCGGTAGAAAGCCACACCACACGGTACGGAAGTCCAAGACCCTGCAGGAGCTTTTCTGCGTCGTTTGTTAAGCTTTCCAATTCCTCATAGCTCTTTTCCGGATCTGCAAATTTCACTAATTCTACCTTGTTAAACTGGTGCTGACGAATCAGACCTCTTGTGTCCCTTCCGGCTGATCCTGCCTCTGCACGGAAGCATGCAGAATATGCGCAATATTTAATCGGAAGATCTGCGCCGTCTAAAATCTCATCCCGGTGCAGATTGGTAACAGGAACCTCTGCGGTCGGAATTAAGAAAAATCCGTTGTTGGTTACTTTAAAAGCGTCCTCCTCGAATTTTGGTAATTGACCTGTCCCTGTCATAGATGTACGGTTTACCATATAAGGCGGAAGAATTTCAGTATAGCCGGACTGCTCTGTGTGTGTTGCAAGAAAATAATTGATCACTGCGCGCTCTAATCTTGCGCCTAAGCCTCTGTATACCGTAAAACGAGATCCGCTGATTTTAGCGGCACGGTTAAAATCTAAAATGTTTAAATCTGTTCCGATGTCCCAATGTGCTTTTGGTTCAAAGGAAAATTCGGTCGGTTTTCCGTATTTCCGTATTTCTACGTTTTGGGAATCATCCTTTCCGATCGGAACGCTCTCGTTCGGAATGTTCGGAATCCGGAGCATGAAGTTTCTTAATTCTTCATCAATTTCAGAAACCTTTGCGTCGTCCTCTTTGATTTCGTTTGAAAGCTCGCGCATTTCATCAAAAATCGCGGTGGTGTAATCTCCTGCCTTTTTCATAGCCGGGATTTTTTTGGTGATTTCATTCTGCATCGCTTTTATCTTTTCTACATCTACTAATAATTCGCGGCGCTTCTGATCCAATTCGATTGCCGGTGTCAAATCCAAATCGTTGTTACGGTCCTTTAATGCCTTTTTAATTCTTTCCGGCTCGGTTCTTAATACCTTAATGTCTAACATGTGTTTTCCTCCTAAAATATCATTGCGATTTCTTTACTAAAATATCGTAAAAGCTTTTTTGTGTTTCGGTCAGATCCTCCTGGTTTAAGGCTGCAAGAAGCTCTCTTGCCTCTGACTTCTTATTTTTATATAGTCTCTGATAAATTTCCAAAAGCTTGTTCTGGTTTTCAATTTCCTTTTTCAGGGAACTGTTTTCCAGGTTGCAGGCTTCATTTGCAACCCGAAGCTCCTCATTCTCTGCGAGGTAATTTTTATTCTGCTCTAAGAGCATTAAATTTTCCTCACTCAGAATCGCCGCTTTTTCCGTAATGGAGGTGGAAGAAGCTGTCTCGGATTGTATGGGTTGGTTTTTTTGCAAATTATTCTGACCAAAGAATGCTAAAATAATCATCAGAATTGCAACCAGGAAAATCAATGCAGTATATAAAAATAAGGATCTGTTTTCATGAGATTTTGCCATTTTTTTTATCACCTCTTTTATAAAATAATCGTGTTTACTCTGTCAGGCTCAAAATTGCGTTTTGAGAGATTATTTATATGATAAGACATACTACTCTAAAATCCTTTAAAAGACACTTTAAAAGTAAAATTTAAAAGCCTCTATTTTACCAATAAATCCCTTAAATCTTAAAAAGAGACAATATACGTTCTAAATCGTCATTTCCGTAATATTCAATTTCAATTTTTCCCTTTTTTGCTCCCTGCATAATTTTCACCTTGGTTGCAAAGCCGGCTTCCAATTTTGATTGAATCCGATCCAGTTCAATCTGGTATGCGTCATTTCGCTTTTTCTCCCTGACAGGCTTTTCCTTTTGCAGATCCTTGGCAAGCTGTTCTGCCTGGCGCACATTCAGACTGTGTTCGATGATCTGATTTTTTAAAAATTCACGCGGAACAAAACCGTTTACTGAAAGAATGGCTCTTGCATGTCCTTCGGTAATTTCTCCGTTGATCACCGCCTGCTGAAGCTCATCCTCTAAGGTCAATAGACGCAGAGAATTTGCAATCGCACTCCGGCTTTTTCCGATCTTTTGGCTGATTTCCTCCTGTGTCATATGAAAATTATGAATCAGCGTGTGGTATCCGTTTGCTTCTTCAATCGGATTTAAGTCCTCACGCTGTAAATTTTCAATCAACGCAATTTCTGCAACCGTCTGATCGGTGTAGTCATGAATCATTGCCGGAATTGTTTCAAGTCCGGCTTTTTTTGCCGCGCGCCAGCGGCGCTCCCCGGCAACAATTGTATAAAAGCCGTTTTTACCTTTCGTGACTACAATTGGCTGAATTAAGCCGTGTTCCTTGATGGATTCGGCTAAAAGCGCAAGCTTTTCCGGGTCGAAGCTCTTTCTTGGCTGATTCTGATTCGGTTCAACCTCAGTAATTTTTAACTCTACCACACTGTCCGAATCCTGCAAATCCGGCGAAATTTCATCATGAAAGAGTAGATCCAGTCCTTTTCCTAATCCCTTTTTCATGCTGTCCCTCCTTCATTATTTTTCAAAAATTCCTTTGCTAAGGCAAAGTAGCTTTCCGCACCCTTTGAGGTAATGTCATATTTAATGATCGGCTGACCAAAGCTCGGCGCTTCGGACAGGCGGACATTCCGCGGAATCACTGTCTGATAGACCTTATTTGGAAAATATTTTTTTACCTCATCCAACACCTGAACCGAAAGATTTGTCCTTGTGTCAAACATAGTTGCCAGGATTCCCTCAATTTCAAGCTTTGGATTAAAGGATTTTTTCACATTCCGGATCGTACCGATTAACTGCGTCAATCCCTCCAGAGCGTAGTACTCACACTGAATCGGCACTAACACAGAATCGCTTGCTGTCATAATATTAATAGAAAGCATTCCAAGAGCCGGAGGAGAATCAATCAGAATATAATCAAACTGGTCCCTGATTTTTGTGATTGCATTTTTCAGAATGAATTCTCTGTTCTCCTCGGACGCAAGCTCAATTTCAGCAGCAGAAAGTGCGGCAGAGGACGGAATCAGAGAAAGATTCCGGAATTTTGTCCGGATCAGAGCCTTTTCGGTCTGATCCGCATCAATCAGGCAATCATAAACAGAAAGCTTGATTTCCTCCTTATCTATACCCACTCCGCTGGTGCTGTTCCCCTGCGGATCGCAGTCTATCATGAGGGTACGTTTTCCTTTATAAGCCAGGCATGCGGCAAGATTGACCGTGGTGGTTGTTTTTCCGACGCCGCCTTTTTGGTTAAAAACGGATATAATTTTACTCATTTTTATCCCCCTTTGTTATCTTTCTATTATACCACACTTTTTTATAAATGTAAATG
>RQCD01000140.1 GCA_008668455.1 Clostridia bacterium | reverse complement strand
TTCCATATGACGAAACGCTTGGGATCCTACCTGGAGGTTGCATTTGTTGACCCGGTTCGCTCACCGAGAATCACAGTCAGCTACCCGGAGGATGTGATGGATGTGGAGATGTTCTCATTCCTGAGTAAGGGCGAGGAATCCTCCTTAGAGGTTGCGCATGAGCATCTAAACGGTATCTACGATATTTCATTAAATAGCGAATGGGTTTATCCAATCAGTGGAATGGTGTTCTGCCCGGAGAAAAAGACTGAGCATGAATAGCAATATTGCTTGACAATCCTATAAAAAAATGGTATAGTAGAATTGGTAGGATATAAACTCAAAGGATAAGGAATAGCAGAATGTGGATTGCAGATCAATGGACAGATTATAAATTATTAGACAGCGCCGGCGGCGAGAAGCTGGAATACTGGGGAGATATTCTCCTGCGCCGTCCTGATCCGCAGGCAATCTGGACGGAAAGAACTGAACAGAGGCTGTGGGAAAAATCAGATGCGCAATACCACCGTTCTAAAAGCGGCGGCGGCAGCTGGCAGTTTCATAATAAAAAGCTCCCGGCATACTGGCCGGTACACTATCGGGATTTAACCTTTCATATCAAGCCAATGGGCTTTAAGCATACCGGTCTGTTTCCGGAACAGGCGGTCAATTGGGATTGGTTTTCCGAACTGATCAAAAAAGCCGGGCGACCGGTCAGAGTGCTGAATTTGTTTGCCTATACCGGTGGCGCAACGGTTGCAGCGCTTGCCGCCGGCGCTGAGGTGGTGCATGTGGACGCATCGCGCGGCATGGTGACCTGGGCAAAGGAAAATGTCATTGCCTCCGGACTGGGTGAAAAACCGGTGCGGTATATTGTAGATGATGTGGTGAAGTTTGTTCTGCGCGAGGAACGGCGCAAACGGGAATATGATGCAATTATCATGGATCCGCCGTCCTATGGCAGAGGGCCGGGCGGCGAGGTCTGGAAAATTGAAAATGAGCTATATCCGCTGATTCAGAATTGTATTAAAATTTTGTCTCCAAACCCGCTTTTCTTCCTGATTAATTCCTATACAACCGGACTTTCTGCATCTATTCTGGAAAATGTACTGACCTATACGATGAAAAAAAACTATGGCGGCAGGGGGTCAGCAGATGAAATCGGCTTGCCGATGCTTTCAAATCACATGGTTCTCCCCTGCGGCATTTCCGGCAGATGGGAAGGGTGAAGAAAATGAACATGTTAAAAACTGAAAATCTTTCCTATTCCTATGCCCCGGAAACAGAAAACAGCTATGTTTTTTCAGACTTGAATTTAGAAATCGAAAAGGGCAGCTTTACGGCTGTGTTAGGGCATAACGGCTGCGGAAAGTCAACACTTGCCAAGCATTTTAACGCAATTTTACTGCCGAGCGGCGGTGCGGTTTATGTGCTTGGCATGAATACACAGGATACGGACAAGGTGTTTGAAATCCGGAAAAATGCCGGTATGGTGTTTCAGAATCCGGATAATCAGATTGTGAGTGCAATTGTAGAGGATGAGGTGGCGTTTGCACCGGAAAACCTTGGTGTTCCGTCTGCGG
This sequence comes from Clostridia bacterium, assembly GCA_008668455.1. Taxonomy (GTDB): domain Bacteria; phylum Bacillota; class Clostridia; order UBA1381; family UBA1381; genus RQCD01. The sequence continues at coordinate 7,212 of RQCD01000140.1, read as the reverse complement.
AAATCCGGCGGCGTGTGGAGGAATCGCTCCGCATTGTCGGAATGGAGGAATATAAAAAGGCATCGCCGGCACATCTTTCCGGCGGACAGAAGCAGAGGATTGCGATTGCGTCTGTTTTGGCAATGCAGCCGCAGTGTATTATTTTAGACGAACCGACTGCCATGCTCGATCCGAGTGGCAGACGGGAGGTACTCTCCACGATTAAAATGCTGAATCAAAAAAAAGGCATGACCGTTATTTTAATCACACATTATATGGATGAGGCGGCACAGGCAGACCGCGTGATTGTGATGCAGGAGGGGGCAGTTGTTTTGGACGATTGCCCGAGAAAGGTGTTCCGGCATGTGGAAAAGATGAAAGCGTTAGGACTGGATGTTCCGCAGGTAACGGAGCTGTTCTATGAACTGAGAAAGGCAGGCATGGAGCTGCTGGACGATATTATCACAGTAGAGGAGGGGGTCTTGTACCTGTCCTCACTCTTAAAAGGGCGAAAACAAGCATGATTGAAATCAAGAACTTAAATTATATCTATCAGCAGGGGATGCCGGGGGAAAAGCAGGCATTAAAGGATATTAGCCTGACGATTCAAACCGGCGACTTTGCAGCGCTGATCGGACATACCGGATCAGGAAAATCCACCCTCATCCAGCATTTGAATGCGTTAATCAAGCCGACCTCCGGCGAGATCATCATAGATGGCATCCCAATCTGCGATCCGAAAACTGACTTAAAGGCAATCCGCCGCATGGTGGGATTGGTATTTCAGTATCCGGAATATCAGCTGTTTGAAGAAACGGTATACCGGGATATTGCATTTGGACCAACCAATATGCAGCTGTCCGAGGAGGAAATCCGGGAACGCGTCTATGAGGCGGCAGAGCTTGTCGGATTGCCGGAAAAGCTTTTGGAGGAATCTCCGTTTGAATTATCCGGCGGACAGAAACGACGTGCAGCCATTGCCGGAGTCCTTTCGATGCGGCCGCGCGTTCTGATTCTGGACGAGCCTACCGCAGGTCTGGATCCGCGCGGCAGAGACCAGCTGTTAAATCAGCTTATGACGCTGCACGAAAAAAATCCGGATATGACCGTCTTGCTGGTTTCCCATAGTATGGAGGATGTTGCAAGGGTTGCAGAGCACGTATTTGTGCTGGAGCATGGAAGTGTGACGCTTTCCGGAACTGTTCCGGAGGTGTTTTCCAAGGCGGAGCAGCTCAAGAAAATTGGTCTGTCCGTTCCGCAGATTACCGAGCTTTTTTTAAGGCTAAATCAGCAGGGGGCAGAGCTTCCGGATGATATTTACACCGTTCCGGCAGCGGTAGAGGCAATTCAAAAAAGGATAGGGGGCAGACAGCATGTTGAGTGATATTACAATCGGACAATATATCCCCACCGGCTCTGTTTTGCATCGGATGGACGCCAGAGTAAAAATCCTGCTTTTATGCGTTTATCTGGTTCTGCTCTTTATGGTGAATGCTCCGTCGGCATATCTTTTCATCGGAGCGGCAACAGTTGGACTGGTGGCTTTGAGCCAGGTTTCGGTGAAATTTGTTTTGCGCGGATTGAAGCCAATGTTTTTAATCCTGGTTCTGACCATGATTTTTAACTTGTTCTTGACTCCGGGGGAAACGCTTGTGTCATTCCCGGTTTTTCGCTGGCATTTCACGATTACGCATGAGGGCTTAAAAACGGCGATTTTAATGTTTTTAAGACTGTTGTTTTTGGTGATTACCTCCTCGCTTTTAACGCTGACTACAGCTCCTTTGATGCTGACGGATGGCATTGAACGTCTGTTGCGCCCGTTCGACCGGTTTCATGTACCGTCGCACGAGATCGCGATGATGATGACCATTGCAATCCGCTTTATTCCAACGCTTGCGGAGGAGGCAGAAAAAATTATGAAGGCGCAGACGGCAAGAGGCGCAGATTTTGAAAGCGGCAATCTGATCCAGCGTACCAAGGCAATGATTCCGCTTTTAGTGCCGTTGTTTATCAGCGCATTCCGGCGCGCAGACGATTTGGCAACCGCAATGGATGCACGCTGTTATAACGGCGGTGCAAACCGCACGCGGATGCGTGAATTGAAAATGACTAAAATAGATTATATTGCAATCGGAAGCTTTGCTGTTTTTTTTGTGATTGTGTTCGCAGCAAATCGCTGGCTTTTGATATAGGAGGAAAAAGGTGCGCAATATTAAGCTGACACTTCAATATGACGGCGGCGGATACCATGGCTGGCAGCGGCAGGAAAACGCAGTCACCGTGCAGGAAACGGTGGAAAAGGCGATCTATGGCTGTACCGGAGAGCAGGTCTCTTTAATCGGATGCGGCAGAACGGACAGCGGTGTGCATGCAAAAGCCTATGTCTGCAATTTTAAAACAAATTCAGGCATTCCGGCAGAAAAATTTTCGCGCGCCATTAATGCCCATCTTCCCAAGGAGGGTATCTGTTGCTACCTCGCAGAGGATGCAGAGGAGAATTTTCACGCAAAAAAGAGTGCAAAAAAGAAACGCTATACTTATTATATTCAGAATTCCGATTTCCCGGATGTATTTTTAAAGCCGTATTCCTGGCATTTTCGTCCGGCGCTGGAGCTTTCACAAATGCAGAGAGCAGCAGGCGCATTTTTAGGAACGCACGATTTTATTGGCTTTGCATCCAGCGGTTTTTCGGTAAAAACAACGGTGAGGACGATTTATGAACTGAATGTTTTCCGAAACGGCAGTCAGATTGTGATTGATACCATTGGAAACGGATTTTTATATAACATGGTGCGGATTATTGCCGGAACGCTTGTTTTTGTGGGGTGCGGAAAGCTTCGTGCAGAGGATATGCCGGAGATTATTGCATCCTGTGACCGAAACCGTGCCGGGAGCACCGCGCCCCCGGAGGGACTAGTTTTATCGCAGGTTTATTATGAAGAATAAACGGAGTATCCTTCTTCTGATTCTGAGCCTGATTACTGTCGGAATTTTTGCCGTGGCGGCGTCGGGTGTGAAGATTGATTTTATTGAAAACTACGGAACAAATTTCCGGAGAAATGTCAAGGGACTGGAGGAGATGTTCTCCTGGAAATTCCCCGAACCGATTGAGAATTTTCTGAATCAGACGCCGCGCCCCTTAACTACCGAGGAAAAACTTGCAATTTTAGAAAAGCAGCAGGCAGAGGAGAGCGGAGAAACAGAAGCGCCGCAGGAATCCGGCCTGCCGACTGCAACACCGCAGACAGCCGGAACAGTAACCTCCAATATTGTCGCACAAAAAAATGCCTATACCGCAGGCTATGCGGCATATGAGGGAAAGGTTTTGTGTGCAGCGGAAACGGCGCTTTCCTGCTACCGGAAGGACGGATCGCTGGAATGGAGCAAGGAGATACAGGCAAAACAGCCGATTTTAAAAACAGCAAAGAACTATATTTTAGTTGCCGAGCGCGGCGGCACGCATTTTTACCTGTTTTCCGGGAAGAAAATGCTGTATGAACAGACCACAGACGCACCGATTGTATCAGCGAGTGTTTCGGAACACGGCGATACGGTGCTGATTGCAGAAAAAGATCACTACCGCGGCACGGTAACGGTTTATAATAAAAAATCAAAGGAGGTATTCTGTTGGAACTCCGGCTCTTACGCAATTTTAGATGCGGATATTTCGCCCTCGTCCAGAACTCTTGCCGTGTCGCTCTTAGAAACAGAAAACAGTGTAAACACGAAAATATCCTTCTTTCATCTGACCGAGGCGGAAAGCTATGCATCGGTATCCTTTGAGGACACCATTCTGTTTGATATCAAATTTGCCGGAGAGCAGCTGACAGCCGTTGGAGACAATCAGATTATGAGCCTGAATACTAAGGGTGAAACCAACTGGCAGACCAGCTTTGACGGAAAAACGCTTAACCGGTATATTCTGGAGACAGACGGGCACAAGCTGTGCGTTTTAGATCAGGACAATGCAGCCAAGCTTTTGGTGCTGAATAACCGCGGCGGTGAGCGTACCACACTCTCCGCGAAAACACTTCCCGATTTTGTGGACTTATCCTCGGGGTATCTTGCATATAATGATGGGAGAGAAATTATTTATACCTCCTTTTCCGGCAAGGATGTCAAACGGTATCTTTGCAGCCGTGATTTAAAGGGTATTCTTTTAATCGCACCGGACGAGCTGATGGCAGTGTATAGCTCGGGATTGGAGTTTATCAGGTTTTAAAAAAGCTACGGAGGGATTTTATGCATTATTGGTTTTTAGATGTGATTCTCTTGGTCGTGATTACGGTAATTGTCTGGATTTCGATGAAAAAGGGTTTTTTAAAGGCATCTTATCATGCTTTGGCAACGATTATTACCATTCTTCTGGTGTTTGCATTCCAAATACCGTTTCAGGAATATTTGGAGCAATCGTCTCTGGGGGATCTGGTGCAGGAGAAGGTTTCTTTGAGTGTGCGGACCTCTATGGAGGAAAATCCGGAGGTTAAAAATGCACAGTCGGACGAAAGCGGACTGGAGGCAGCGGCGAACGCACTTCCGCTTCCGGACTTTTTACATAAATTTTTAAATCAGATGATCCGCCAGCAAAGCGAAAATTTTGAAACACTCAAAATAAGTGTGGCAGACAGTCTGACCGATATGGTCAGCTCGGTGATTTTGCAGCTTGTGTCAATCGTACTTTTGTTTTTATTGGTTCGTTTGGGGCTGTATCTGCTGTTTTTGCTTTTGCAGTCCATGGCAAAGCTCCCGGTTCTGCGCTTTTTCAATAAAGCGCTGGGAATTGTGATGGGGGCAGTCAATGCATTGCTGGCAGTATATCTTGTCTGTGCACTGGTGATGCTCCTGACTCCGGTGAAAAGTGCGGAGCATTTGAATGAAGTGATCAATCAGACATATCTTGTGAAATATTTTTATCAGAACAATCTTTTGATGACAATATTTCTGAATTGACAAAGGAGGAATTCGCATGTATAGTGATCTTGTGAAAAAGGGCGTGGAGCGGACAGCGCACCGCGCATTAATGAAAGCGTTAGGCTTAACAGAGGAGGAAATCAGCCGGCCGTTTATCGGGGTGGTATGTGCGAAGAATGAAATCATTCCGGGGCATATGCACCTGGATAAAATTGCAGAGGCGGTCAAGGCAGGCGTCCGGATTGCCGGCGGTACACCGATCGAGTTTCCGGCAATCGGCATTTGCGACGGCATTGCAATGGGACATGTCGGCATGAAATACTCTCTGGCATCCAGGGAACTGATTGCAGACAGCATCGAATCCATGACAATGGCGCACGGTTTTGACGCGTTAGTGCTGATTCCGAACTGTGATAAAATTGTTCCGGCAATGCTGATGGCAGCGGCAAGACTGAATAAGCCGGCAATCGTGGTCAGCGGAGGACCGATGCTTTCGGTCAATTACAAAGGAAAATGGCGCGATCTGAACACGAACTTTGAGGCAGTCGGAGCATATTGCGCCGGAACACTCGGAGAGGATGAACTGCGGGGATTTGAGGATATGTCCTGCCCAACCTGCGGCAGCTGCTCCGGAATGTTTACGGCAAATTCTATGAACTGTCTGACCGAGGCATTAGGTATGGCATTGCCAGGGAATGGAACAATTCCGGCAGTTTATTCTGAACGTCTGCGGCTTGCAAAAAAAACCGGTATGCAGATTATGAAGCTTTTAGAGCAGGATGTGAAGCCGCGTGATATTATGACGGAAAAGGCTTTTTATAATGCGCTCCGGGTGGATATGGCGCTGGGCTGCTCCACCAATTCCATGCTGCATCTGCCGGCAATTGCGCATGAGGCAGGAGTGGCGCTTAGTATGGATCAGGCAAATGAGATTTCGGAAAAAACTCCGAATTTGTGCCATTTAGCGCCTGCCGGGGTGCATCATGTGCAGGATTTATATGCTGCCGGCGGAGTAATGGCAGTCATGCATGAATTAAAGGAGCTTTTAATCTGTGATCTTCCAACCGTTACCGGAAAGACAGTCGGAGAAAATATTAAAGACTGTAAAGCAACCGATCCGGAGGTGATTCGCCCGATTGATCATCCCTATTCCAAAACCGGCGGTATTGCGGTGCTAAAGGGTAATTTAGCGCCGGACGGCGCGGTGGTGAAACGAAGTGCAGTAGCAGAGGAAATGCTGGTACATGAAGGGCCTGCAAGGGTCTTTAACAGCGAAGATGAAGCCATCCGGGCAATCTATGACGGCAAGATTCAAAAGGGTGATGTCGTTGTGATCCGTTATGAAGGGCCAAAGGGCGGACCGGGTATGCGTGAAATGCTTTCTCCGACCTCGGCAATCTGCGGCATGGGTCTGGATAAGGATGTTGCACTGATTACGGACGGACGATTCTCCGGAGCAACACGCGGTGCGGCAATCGGACATGTTTCTCCGGAGGCGGCAGAGGACGGCACAATCGGACTTTTGCAGGACGGCGACATCATTGAAATCAACATTCCCAAGAATATTTTAAAAGTACACTTATCGGATGAAGAACTTAAAAAGCGCAGAGAGGTATGGAAGCCGGAGGATGTTAAAATCAAAACCGGTTATCTTGCGCGCTATGCGAAATTAGTATCCTCCGGCATGACCGGAGCAATTCTGAAAAATGATTAATTTATTAACGGGATGCAAAAAAAGAACGCAAAACGGCTTGTACCTTTTTTGACATCCCCGTCATTTCAATTTTTTAGCATCTGATTTTTCCATTTAGTCTCCTTTTTTGTCTGCAAAAGGCGGCTTATAAAAATTTTGCAGACAGAAAGGAAACGAAGAAAATGCAGGATGGAATTGCGTTAGAAAGACAAACAAAAGAAGAATTAAAGCAAATTGCAACAGGCCTGGGAATTACAAAGATTTCCACTTTGAAAAAGGATGAAATTATTGCAAAGATCCGGGAAAAACGCGCGGAGCAGAAAAAGCCGGAGCGAAAGCTCCCGGAGGAAGCTGAAATAGAGGAGGCGCAGACCGCACCAAAGGTACACGTCCGGTCGGTTGTTCCGGGCAGATGTCAGTCGGTAAGAGCAGCTGTGCAGACAGCACGTCCGCCCCGGCAGCGTCCGAATGACGTCGTATCGGTCAAGGGTGTTTTAGACGTGATGGCAGAGGGGTTCGGATTTCTGCGCTTTGAAAATTACCGTCCGAGTGAGCAGGATGTGTATGTTTCTCCCACACAGATCCGGCGGTTTAATTTAAAAACCGGAGATGAAATAGAGGGTGACAGC
>RQCD01000030.1 GCA_008668455.1 Clostridia bacterium | reverse complement strand
ACAGCTTTCGTTGTAAAAAGTGTATTGACGTTACAAAATGAACAAACCCGAAAAATTGTAAAAAATAATTTTTATAAGTCAACAACAAAAAACGCGCCTGCAGGCGCGTTTTTTGTTGATTATTCAGCTGTTTCCTTTGCTTTCATCTGCAAGTATGCATTAATGAATCCGTTCAAATCTCCGTCCATCACCGCGCTGATATTTCCGACTTCGTAATTGGTACGGTGATCCTTTACCATGGTATACGGATGGAACACATAGGAGCGAATCTGGCTGCCCCAGGCGATTTCCTTTTGTACACCCTTAATATCCTCAATTTTCTCTTTCTGCTGCTGTTCTGCAATTTCTGCCAGCTTGGATTTTAACATCCGCATCGCATATTCACGATTCTGATGCTGGGATCTCTGAGTCTGACAGGACACTACAACACCAGTTGGAATATGGGTAATCCGGATTGCGGAATCAGTTTTATTAATATGCTGACCGCCTGCACCGCTGGCGCGGTAGGTATCCACTCTCAAATCCTCCGGTCGGATATTGATTTCCACATCATCATCAATTTCCGGCATGACTTCAATGGATGCGAAAGAGGTATGCCGTCTGCCTGACGCGTCAAACGGAGAAATCCGCACCAGGCGGTGAACTCCTTTTTCTGCTTTCAGATAGCCATAGGCATTCAGTCCGCTGATCATGATGGTTGCACTTTTCACCCCGGCATCATCTCCGGGCAGAAGATCCAGCGTGGTGACGCTATATCCGTTCTTCTGCGCATACATCTGATACATCCGGAGAAGCATTTCGCACCAGTCCTGTGCTTCTGTTCCGCCTGCGCCGGCATGGAACGTCATAATCGCATTATTCTTATCATACGGACCGGACAGGAGCGTTTCCAGCGTCATCCTCTCCAACTCCTCATTCACCTCATCCGACGCTTTCTGAATTTCATCCAGCATACTCTCGTCATTTTCTTCATCCGCTAAATCTATCAGAACCAGCGCATCCTCCCAGGCAGTTTTCAGCTTTTCAAAGCGTTCTACCTTATCCTTGAGCTGTTTGGTTCTTTGCAGCACCTTCTGCGACTTCTCCATATCGTCCCAGAATCCCGGCGCTGCGCTTTCTTCCTCTAGCTTTGCAATCTCTGACACCGTTCCGGCAATGTCAAAGTGCATCCCTCAAATCTTCTATGTTTTTTTCCAGACCCTGCAATTGCAGTCTTGCCTGTTCGTATTCTAACATATTATTCACATCCTTTAAAATTATTTGATCGAAAAGACAGGCTGTCCTGTGTAAGACAGCCTATTTTTTATAAATTTCTGCCACAGCAGTTTTTGTATTTTTTTCCGCTTCCGCAGGGACAGGGATCATTTCTTCCCGGCTCTTTTTTCGCACGCTTTGGCTGATTTCCCAGAGAACCGTCATTTCCGGTATCCACCGGCTTTGCAACCTGTTCACGCTTAATCTCAATTCGCGGCTTCGCACTCAGGACATAGCGGACAGTATCACGCTTAATTGCATGCAGCATGCCATCATACAGCTCACTGCCGACATTTCTGTATTCAACCACCGGATCGTGCTGACCGTAAGCACGCAAACCGATTTCATGCTTCACATGCTCCATCTCGTCCAGATGATCCATCCAAAGCGTATCAACCACACGAAGCATAATCACACGCTCCAGCTCACGCATGTTCTCGCCAAAGGTCTCCTCCTGCTCCTCATAACGGCGCTCTGCAACGTCAACCAGGCGTTCCCTGATGTCCTCCTTGGTGATCGTTTCCAGCTCGTCCGGCGCAATTACAAATTCGCCCATTGCATTCAGATTGGTGTTTGCAAATTCTGTAAGTGCAGAGAGATTCCACTCCTCCGGAATGTCTGTTATGCCGATAAAGTCATCCAGTGCAGCATCGATAATCGATCCGATCATCAGATGGATAGTGGAGCTGATATCCTCGCCGTCCAGCACTGCCTGACGCTGTGCATAAATGATCTTTCTCTGCTCATTCATTACTTCATCATACTGAAGCACATGCTTTCTGGTATCAAAGTTTCTTCCCTCTAAATTCTTCTGTGCATTCTCAATCGACTTGGAAAGAATCTTTGCCTCAATCGGCTGATCCTCCTCTAAGCCCAGGGTTTCTACCATTTTTTTCACACGGTCCGATCCGAAAATACGCATCAGATCATCCTCTAAGGAGAGGAAGAACTTTGAAGCGCCCGGATCACCCTGACGTCCGGCACGACCGCGCAGCTGATTGTCAATCCGCCGGGACTCATGCCGCTCCGTTCCGATGATATACAAGCCGCCTGCTGCCCGGACAGCCTCCTGCTCCGGCTTTAATTCCGCCTTAAATTTCTCATTCAGCTCCTGATATTGCAGTCTCGCGTCAATAATCTCCTGATCATCGGTTTCCGCATATCCGGTTGCCTCTGCAATCAGCTCGTCTGACATGCCTCGCTTTTTCAGCTCATGGCGCGCCATATAATCCGCATTACCGCCCAGAATAATATCTGTGCCGCGGCCTGCCATATTGGTTGCAATCGTTACTGCACCCTGTTTTCCTGCCTGTGCAACGATTTCTGCTTCCTTTGCATGATATTTTGCATTCAGCACCTCATGCTTAATTCCCTCACGCTTTAACATTGCCGAAAGTATCTCAGATTTGTCAATATTAACCGTACCCACCAGAACCGGCTGCCCTTTTTCATGACATTCCTTAATCTGGCGGATCACTGCATGGAATTTCCCAGCCTCTGTCTTATAAACTGCGTCATGCTCATCAATACGCTGAACCGGTCTGTTCGTTGGCACTTCTACCACATCTAAATGGTAAATTTCCTGGAATTCTGCCTCCTCTGTCAGCGCCGTACCGGTCATACCGGAAAGCTTGTTATAGAGTCGGAAGAAATTCTGGAAGGTGATGGTTGCAAGCGTTCTGCTCTCCTTTTCAACGGTTACACCCTCTTTTGCCTCGATTGCCTGATGTAATCCGTCGGAATAACGGCGTCCCGGCATGATTCTTCCGGTAAACTCATCTACGATTTTAACCTCGCCGTTATCCACCACATACTGCTTATCCCGGTGCATCACGCCGTGCGCATGCAGCGCCTGATTCACATGATGCTGAATTTTCATATTTGCCGGATCTGACAGATTCTCAATGCCAAAAAAACGCTCTGCCTTTTCAATTCCGCGATCGGTCAGCGCAGCAGACTTTGCCTTTTCGTCCACAATATAATCCTCGGTCACATCCTCATCCAGCTGCTTATCGTCATGTTCAGTCACAACCTTTTTTGTGAGCGAACGGACAAATCGGTCTGCCTGCTCGTAAAGATCGGTTGCCTTGTCACCGACGCCTGAAATAATCAAAGGTGTTCTTGCTTCATCGATCAGAATGGAGTCCACCTCGTCAACCACAGCATAATTATGACCTCTCTGCACCATCTGCTCTTTGTAGATGACCATGTTGTCACGCAGATAGTCAAAGCCCAGCTCGTTATTTGTGCCATAGGTAATATCCGCAGCATATGCCTCGCGCCGCTCATCATTATTCATATCATGAATGATCAAACCAACGCTCAAACCTAAGAAGCGATAAACCTTCCCCATCCACTCACTGTCTCTCTTTGCAAGGTAATCGTTTACAGTAACGATATGTACCCCCTTGCCGGTCAATGCGTTCAGATACGCCGGGAGTGTGGAAACCAAGGTTTTACCCTCACCGGTTTTCATTTCTGCAATTCTGCCCTGATGAAGAATAATACCACCGATCACCTGAACATAAAAATGCTTCATACCCAGCACTCTCCAGCTCGCCTCACGCATAACGGCATATGCTTCCGGCAGCAAATCGTCCAGCGTTTCACCTGCGGCAATTCTCTGTTTAAATTCATCTGTTTTTGCGCGCAGCTCCGCATCGGACAGCTTTGCCATATCCGCAGACAATGCCTCCACTGCGTTTGCAATCGGGGTAATCCGCTTTAATTCCCGTTCGGAATAAGATCCAAACAGTTTGTCAAATAATCCCATACAAAATCCATAGCCTTTCTGCCTGTAAATCAAATACGCGTATTCTTATCCGACAGGCAGGATAAGACGCACAAACACCTGCTTAGCAGATGTTATATTCTTAGTACACACTATCTGACCTCCAGATAGCTACACCTAAGTCTTAGTATAACACACTTTGTTTAAAATTACCACCTTTTTTTTAAAAAAACTTTAAAATTTACGATTCAGACACATTTTTCTTTTTTTCTTTTGAAACATCTGATCCGATGCTTAAATTTCTTTTTTCTTGACATTTCCGAAAAAAGCTGTTAGAATGAAGATAACGGAGGTGAATGGGATGGAAATTACCTGGATCTTTATTGCGGTTCTCTTTGGGGTTGCTGAGGCGATGACAGCCCAGCTGGTTTCAATTTGGTTTGTGGGCGGATCAGTTGCAGCATTGATCACGTCCATGCTTGGTCAGAACATGGTGGTGCAGTTTTCTGTCTTTGTTGCAGCTTCCACCATTTTACTGGTTGCCACAAGACCGATTGTGAAAAAATTCACCAAAGCCAGTTTTATTGCCACCAATGCAGACTCGCAGATCGGAAAAAAAATCATTATTACGCAGCGTGTGGATAATCTTGAGGAAACCGGAGAAGCAAAAATCAACGGAATCACATGGAGCGTCCGCTCGGAGGACGGCACTCCCTTAGAGGCGGGAGAATGCGCCGTCATAAAGCGGATTGACGGGGTAAAGCTGATTGTTGAAAAAGAACCGAATACACAAGTGATTGCATAAGAAAGGAGATTTATATGCCCTATTTATTAATTTTAATTGTTTTAGTTTTAATTGTTTTAATTGCAAACATTAAAATCGTACCGCAGGCAAATGCCTATATTGTGGAACGATTCGGAGGCTATCATGACACCTGGGGTGTCGGACTGCATTTTAAAGTACCGTTTATCGACAGGATTGCACGCAGAGTGAACCTAAAGGAGCAGGTTGTGGATTTTCCGCCCCAGCCGGTAATTACCGAGGACAACGTAACAATGCAGATTGACACTGTGGTATATTATCAGATCACCGATCCGAAAAGCTATACCTACGGTGTGGAGCGTCCGATGATGGCAATCGAAAATCTGACCGCAACTACCCTTAGAAACATTATCGGAGATTTGGAGCTTGACGAAACCCTCACCTCGCGTGATACGGTTAACACCAAAATGCGTACCATTCTGGATGAAGCAACCGACCCATGGGGGATTAAAATTAACCGTGTAGAATTGAAGAATATTCTTCCCCCGCGTGAAATTCAAGACGCAATGGAAAAGCAGATGAAGGCAGAGCGCGAACGCCGCGAGTCTATCCTGATTGCAGAGGGAAGCAAAAAATCCGCCATCCTGATTGCAGAGGGTGAAAAGGAATCTGCTATTTTGAAAGCTGAAGCGAAAAAGCAGGCGGCAATCAAAGAGGCAGAGGGTGAGGCAGAAGCAATTCTGCAGCTGCAAACTGCAATTGCAGAGGGTATCCGCAGAATCAACGACGCCAAACCGTCCGAAGCATATCTCACGATTAAGGCGCTGGAAAGCCTGGAAAAGGTTGCAGACGGAAGGTCAACCAAAATTATTATTCCCTCACAGATTCAGGGGCTTGCCGGCTTAGCAGCATCCTTAAAGGAATTAACCGCTGAAACAAAGGAATCGAACTAATTTATGGAACAGAATTTTCAGACAATAGTCTCTCCCCTGCTTTCCTGGTATGCGCAGTCTGCGCGTGATCTGCCGTGGCGCAAAGTCTCTGATCCCTATGCAATCTGGGTTTCGGAAATTATGCTGCAACAGACGCGTGTGGAGGCTGTAAAGGAATATTATCTGCGCTTTTTAGAGCAGTTTCCAACGGTGACTGCCCTGGCAGACGCACCGGAGGACGCTGTTTTAAAGCGTTGGGAGGGGCTCGGCTATTACAGCCGTGCGCGAAATCTCCATAAAGCGGCGCAGGTGATCCGGGACGAATATCAGTCCCGGCTGCCTGCGTCATTTTCGGAGCTAAAAAAGCTTCCGGGAATCGGAGAATATACCGCCGGTGCAATTTCTTCCATTGCATTTGGTCTGCCTGTACCGGCAGTAGACGGAAATGTTCTGCGCGTTCTTTCGCGCGTCTTAGCCGACCGCCGCCCAATTACCGATCCGGCAGTCAAGAAGGAATACGGAAAAAATCTAAAGTCTGTCTATCCGATTGGAGCATGCAGTGAGTTTACGCAATCCCTGATGGAATTGGGGGCGATGGTTTGTGTGCCGAACGGTGCACCCAGCTGCGGCAATTGTCCTCTTTCCTTTTGCTGTCTGGCATATCAGAACGCTCTGACGGAAGAAATTCCGAACGTTCCGGAAAAGAAGAAACGAAAAATTGAGAAAAAAACCGTTTTTCTCTTAACCTGCGGCGAAAAAACCGCTATCCAAAAGCGTCCGGACACCGGGCTTTTAGCAAAGCTGTGGGAGTTGCCAAGCGCAGCCGGCTATCTTTCCGAACAGGAGGCAAAGGACTGGCTTGCAGAGCATGGGGTCGCTTTTTGCAGCATTCAAAAATCCGTCTCAAAAACACATATTTTTACCCATATCGAATGGCATATGCACAGCTTTCTCGTCCAATGCACCGAAGAATCTCCCGGATTTTTCTGGGCAGATCAGACTGCATTATCAGAGCAGTATGCCTTGCAGACAGCTTTGCAACAGTTTCTTCAAAAAAATTGATGCCCGCACTGGGCATCAATTTTTTTATTTTTATGTATAGCAGACGGGTTCTATTTCAGAGGGAATTTGCGTCCGATAGGAAAGGACGCGTTCCTCACCCTTTCGCATAGAGAAGAAATTATCCTCAAAGACAAAATCCCCCGAAAGTCCGACAGCGTGGACATACCGATCGGCTTTTAATTTCAGCTGATGTTCTGAAAGCTTCGCCATTGTCACACCGGCACACGGAACAATCTCCAGTCTGCCGTTCTGATAAAAGCTGCGGTCGAGCATTTTTCCATCCTCCCAGATTTCGCAGATCAGCGCCTGCTTTGATAACACATCAAACGGCAGTGTCATTCCGGTAACCTGATTTTCAGGAGCAATCAGAGTTTGCTCCAATACCTTTTTTTCCTCTCCGTTTTCAAGAACCCAGCCGTAAACCGTCAAAGTATGTTCTGCCGGACTGTTATTGGAAACTGCAAACTGCAAACCGTTATGTTCTTTCCAAACTGAAGAAACCAACTGCTTTGCACAGCGTTTAAAGGAATAGAAGCCGGAGGTCGGAATACAGTCATAATCAATTGCTGCCCAGCCTCCTGCGGCGCGCCAGCAGTCATTGAGCATCCAATAAAGCACACCGGCATTGAACCACTGATTCCGGCGGTGATTTTCCATGGTAACACGAATCCATTCATACTTTGCATATTGCAGCTTGAAAAGGCGGTCATCCGGATTCTGAAAATCTCCAAACACCTTTTTCGCAAAGGAGAACATATTATCCACTACATCGTAACCCGGCGCACCGCTGCTTTTGATGTGATACCGCCACATAGAAAGATCCTCTGAATTGATATCCTCCTCCGTCATCATCCGCAAAAGCGTATTCTTTCCGACTGCACCCACTGCCAGATCCTCCGAGATAAAACGCGCCGTATAGTTCTGAAAAAACTCCTTGTAATCAGACATATCCTCATTGAGAATGTATCCGAAAATAAGATCTAAGTATCCGGTATTGTGCGTTGTTCCGGCAAGCTTGGAAATAAACGGTTTTCCGCCATACGGACTGGAAATCAGAAAACGATGCGTATAGTCGAGCGTTCTTAAAACCGGGAGTACTCCCTGGTATGCAGCCCTCTTTCCGGTGTAGCATGCCAGATCATATCTGCCGTAAAACGCATTTTCATTATCCCCATGCCACCACATCAGACAAGGATGATTCCGAAGCTGCAAAGCGGCAAACCGTGCCTCCTTTTGCAGCTCCGAAATAAACCATTCCTCGTCCTCCGGGTACTCTCCACATGCCATGAAAAAATCGTGGGTAATCATAATACCCAGCCGGTCACACTCATCATAAAAATGAGCGGTTTCATAAATTCCGCCGCCCCAGATCCGGAGCATATTTGCGCCGCCCTCCACGGCAAGTTCTAAAAGAGCCGTGATTTTTTCCGGTGTTTCCTCCGACGGAAACGGTTCGCAGGGGACATAGTCATAGCCGCGGCAGTAAATCCTGATGCCGTTTACAATCAGAATAAAGCTTGTTCCCTCCTCATTCTGATCATATTTTTGTGTCCCCGCATACTGTTTCATTTCCTGACACTTTTGATATTCCGCGCTTTCTAAAGCATCCTTTTTCTCTAAAATCCGAACCGTCCGGATTCCGAATTTCTGCGAAAAGCTTTCGTTGGCCCAGGTAATCAAAAGCGTATAAACCGGCTGTGCGCCATAGCCTGCCGGATACCATAGCCGGGGATTTTCAATACAGATATCCTCATCAAAAAACTGCGTATTGATAAATTCCTCTTTTTCATAAATGCATACCCCGTCCGGATCAAGAATCTGAATGCTACAGCCTGCACCCCCGCAAAAATTTCTTGTCTCGCCGGACACCTTGATGACTGCGCCGTATTCATCCAGGGCAGCAGTATAGACATAAAGGTTGTCAATGGCAAATGCATGATCGTATATCAGGGCGGCAGGGCGAAAGATTCCGCAGGTCACAAACCGATCCACCCAATCCCAGCCATAGGTGCACTGCATCCGGCGTGTATTTAATCTGCCACAGCTGAAAGCAGCATTCCGTTCCGGCTTGTCCCGAACACGCTCCACCGGAGAATAAAATTGCACCGAAAGCTCGTTTTTCCCTTGCTGAACAATCCCGTCCACACAAAATTTATGCGGAATAAACATATTTTCTGCTGATCCGATCTTTTTCCCGTTTAAGAAAATATCACAGTAAACGTCCAGCCCCTCAAACAGGAGAAACATATCCTCCTCAATTTCCTCAACTTCAAAAAGCTTGGTATAGCGCCAATCCTGATTTTCAATCCACTGACAGTTTTTCGCATTGTCGCGCCAGAACATATCCTCTTTGATCACATCCGTATGAACACATCCCGGAACCTGCGCCGGATATTGTCTGCCGTTCTGGTCAGTTAAAATCCATGCGCCACATAAGTCAATTTTTTTCATACTCTGCCTCCCTTATGCTCTGCCCATTGATCCGAACAATTTCATTTTTTTCATAATTTCCTGTTTGATGTTCTCCACCTTTTGATTCCGCAGCTCCAAATAGCTAAGATTGTCCTGATAGGCGCTCAAGCCGGCATTGCACAGGTCTGTAAAAATATTGACCTTGGTAATTCCCAATTGAACCGCTCTTTGAAAATCTGCATCCGAAAGTCCCGAGCCGCCGTGCAGAACCAGGGGTGTATCGGTTGCATTCCGGATTTCGGTCAGACGGTCAAAATCAAGCTTTGGTTTCTTTTTATATGCTCCGTGTGCTGTTCCGATTGCAACCGCACATGCGTCAATTCCGGTTTTTGCAATATAGTCTACCGCCTGTGCCGGCGTGGTATAGAGTGCGGAATTTTCGTCCTCTCCGTCCGCCGCCTCGCCGACATGTCCGATTTCACCCTCCACCGTTGCACCGAATGCGTGTGCCATTTTCACAATCTCGCGTGTTTCTCTCACATTCTCCTCATAGTTCTTTGCAGACGCGTCGAACATTACGCTGGAAAAGCCAAGCTTCAGGCTCTCTGCACACCGGGAAAAGGTTAGTCCGTGATCATAATGCACCACAACCGGAACAGACGCTTTTTTCGCCATTGCCACCATTGCCGGAGCAAGCAGCGACAGTTCCCCATATGGCAGCAAAACCTCTGCCGTTCCAATAATAATGGGAGAACGCATCTCCTCGGCAGCGTCAATTGCTGCCTGGAGCATATCCGTATCAATTGTATTAAATAAACCGACCCCATAATGGTTTTTCTGTGCGTCTGAAAGAACGCTTTTTAGTGATACTAACATGTTAATCCTCCTCAATTTTGGGTTCACGCACTAACTTTGGATCAGTGAATACATCTGTTTCATCCGTACTGGTGGTGGAAAACTCTGAAATAACCGCTCCCTCATCTCCTGCCTGAAACCAATGCCAGGTATTCGGCATAATGGTATGCTGTTCGCCCGGCTTTAAAATAATTTCATGAAATACCGTCACGTCCGAGGGCGGCAACTCTGCCTTAATATCTTCTTTTCTGCCCTCTCCCTCAACATATAAGTACACCGTTCCGTACCGGCAGCGGAAGGTTTCTTCCTTTCCCTCGCGTCCGCGTGTTTCAACATGCTTATGCTCCGCACAGGTCTGATGCGGAAAGAGTACCATTTCCTTTGCACAAACACGATCAGTGTTGATATAAACGCAAAGCTGCAAGCCAAGCTCCTCTACCATATCTCTGCCGAAATCGCACACCTCAATCGGCTCATCCTCCCGGACAACGATTCCTGCCTTTTTGAAAAAGTCTCTTGTCCGCTTTTGCATTTCTTCATACTTTGTCCTTTTCATCTTAATTCCTGCCTTTCATATAATTCATTTAGCTTGTCAATTTCTTTTTTCGGTTTCATACCGCTGATCGAATCTGCCCCGGAAAGACTGCATGCCGCCGCACAGGAGGCAAACTCCAAAAGTCTCTGATCGGAAAATCTCTGGTAAAATCCGTAAAGACATGCCGCAGCATAAGCGTCTCCTGCGCCGACGCTCCCCTTAATGTATCCCTTTGGGAGCGACAGCGACGGAACAATCAAAAAGCTCCGGTCCGGATTCATCAAAAATCCTGCCTCCGGACAATGGATCACAACCTTTTCTCCGACACCATAATTGAAAAACTGCTCCATCGTCTTTTTGATATTTTCAATATGGATTCTGCCATCCGGGTGTCTGGGCGAAAGTCCGCTGACCTTACAGCATTCTATTTCGTTCATAATGACATAACTGCAATACCGAAGCGCCGGGATCACCTTTTCTGCAAAAAATTCTGCATCCTGACTGATCACGTCAATGGAGGTTTTGATTCCGCGCTTTTGCAGTCCTGCCAAAAGACGTGCCATTTTTGTTCCATACTCGGCATCCTCCTGATCCAGTGCGTCCAAAAGCAGCAGATAGCCTATGTGAAAGATTTCGCAGTCCAGGCTATCAAAATCCACATCCTTCTCCGAAAACTCGCTGTTCGCACCCTTGACATAGAAAAATGTCCGCTCTCCGCTCTTTTCCTCCGACATCACATTACTGCTTGAGGTCGGAAGCGCGTCCGAAATATGAATACCGGAGGTGTCCACTCCGTATTTTTTCATTTGCTCTGCGAGAAAGCGTCCATACTCGTCATTTCCCACTCTGCCGAACGCGGATAAAAACAGCTCCGAATCAATTTTTGCCAGATCGATAATGGTGTTCGGAACGCATCCGCCGACCGCATAGGTCGTTTCCAAGACATTTGCAAGCATATTCTTCTCCGGATACCGGTCGATAATATTGACCGCGTCCACCAGCATACTCCCGGCAATTGCAATGCCGCGCGCATTCTGCCGAAACAGATAATCAATCGAAACCCCAAATACCGCCGCAATGGCAGGCAGCAGAGTAATTTCCGGAAAGCCGCCGCCGTTTTCCCATTTGCTGACCGTTTTGTCGCTGACCGAAAGCCGTTCTGCCAAGCCAAGCTGCGTCATCCCCTGCCGGATACGAAGCTTTCTGATCATGTTTCCAAAGCTTTCTGTATTCATGTTGTTCCCTCCTTTTCTTTATTATATCAAACATTTTGCACCTCTGTAAACCTACGCATCCGATAACTCCAACGGAAACGAAAGGGAAAAGTCTACGGATCGCAGACTTCATCTTTTAAAAACAGGGCGGTTGTTATACCGCCCCGTTTTACTATCTTAATGTTGTTGTCAGATACGGATTCATGCTGCTGTTCCAAACATATGCGCGATAGGTTTTTCCCTCGCTCTTTGTACAGTTTACAGTCATCTCATCCATACCGCTGATTGCCTTTTCAGCAATATAGGCATTGGTAAGACGTGTACCGTCAAATTCGCCGACCAAAAGCATCATGTTCTTTTCGCCGTCAAAGCTATAAACCTTTGCTGTCACTGCTCCGTCTGCTTCGGAAACGGAAAGCACACCCTCGTCTCCTT